>NZ_JCBANN010000047.1:0-43511 GCF_059761975.1 Achromobacter sp. 46006 | reverse complement strand
GGCCGGACAAGTGCCGGGCAACCCCATGCTCGGCAATCGGCATGCGGGCGCCATTCTCAACCAGGTCACCGCGCCCAATCCGTCGCAATTGCTCGGCACGTTGGAAGTGGCTGGCAATCGGGCCAACATCATCGTCGCCAACCCGGCGGGCATTACGTGCAATGGCTGCGGATTCCTGAACGCGGACCGCGCCACCCTGACCACCGGCAAGCCGCGCGTCGGGCCGGACGGCGGCATTGGCTTCGATGTGACGGGGGGCCGGCTCGCGGTCGAAGGGCAAGGCCTGAACGGCATGAACCTGAGCCAGGTGGACCTGATCGCGCGCACGCTGGAGATCAACGCCGGCATCTGGGCGAACCGGCTGAACGTGACGGCTGGCGCATCGCGCGTTGACTATGGTTCGGACGCCGTATCCGCGCAGGCGGGTGATGGCCCCGCGCCCAGCGTGGCGCTCGATACCGCCGCGCTGGGCGGCATGTACGCCAACAGCATCCGCCTGATCGGCACCGAGGCCGGCGTGGGGGTGAACATCGGCGGCAATCTGGCCGCGCTGACGGGTGATCTGCAAGTCAATGCCGCCGGCGATGTGCGCATTGCGCCGCGCGCCACCGTGCAGGCGGCCGGCGATCTGCGCATGCGCAGCGGCGGCGACCTGGCCATGCAGGGCGCGGCACAGGCGGCAGGCGCCGCCACCCTGGCCGCCACGCGCGATGTCACGGTGCCGGGCGCGGTCGGCGCCGGCGCGTTGCTGAGCATTGACGCGGGCGGGGATGTGGCGGTGGGCGCGCAGGGCAGCCTGCGCACGCAGGGCGCCTTGTACGTGGCTGCGGGCAGGGATCTGTCAATGTCGGCAAGACTGCTGACGTCGGGCCAGGACGCGCGCATGCAATCTGGCCGGAATCTGACGGTGGCAGGTCAGGCCGCGACGCCGCAGCCCGCGCGGGGCGTAACCACCGATGGCGGTGCCGCAGCGCAGGCGGAAGCGCAATCGGGCAAGCCGTCCTACTCGCGCGGCGGCGTATCCATGGTGGGCGGCGTGGTGTCCGCGAAGGACGGCGTCACGCTTCAAGCCGGGCGTGACCTGCTGTTACCGCAACAGGTGGTGGCGGCAGGAACGCTGCTGACCGCGGCCGAGGGGAACGTGACCCTGGAGCCTGGAACGCAATTGCAGTCGGCCGGCAACGTCACGATGCGGGCGAGCCGGGGCATGACCTTGGGCGGCGCGGTCCTGACCGACGCGGTACTGAGCCTGACAAGTGGCAATGATCTGGTGCAGGGATCATCGGGCAAATTGCGCGGCAATCAGCGCGTCGAGGCGACGGCCGGTGGCGGTCTGGCGCTGCAAGGCGACGCCGGTACCGGCATCGGACCGCTGGCATTGGTCGCAAGCGGTGATCTATTCATCGGATCGAATGGCAGCGTCCAGTCGGGCGGAGCGGTCGACCTGCGCACCCGGGGCAACTTCACCGCCGCGGGCACGGTTTCTTCATCGCGGGCTTTGACCATCGGCGCGGCTGGGGACGCAGTGATCGATGGTACGTTGCTGGCCGCAGAGCGCTTGTCGGTCGAGGCCCTTGGCAGGATCGTCGTGGCTACAACTTCGACACAACGGGCCGGCACCGCGTTGCGCATCCAGGCTGGCGAGGATATGGCGCTGGACGGCGCGGCGATGGCGGACGGTGGCATGGTCCTGGACGCTGCGCGAGACCTGCGGGTGGCGGGCGATGCGCGTGCTTTCGGCGACCGGGCACGCCTGAACGCTGGCCGGAACTTGCGATTAGCGGCGGGCAGCCGCCTGCAAGGCCTGGGAGTGGATGCGCGCGCCGGGGGCGGCCTACGCCAGGATGGCAGGCTGGTGTCGCTTGCGGACGTCAATCTCGCCGCCTCCCAAGACATGAGCGTCGACGGTGAGATCGCCGCCGCCGGTGCGCTGGATTTGCTTGCGCGGGGCGATGCGCGGATTGGCGAAGCGAGCCGTCTGGCATCGGCGCAGCAGGCAAGCTTGCGCGCGGGCGGCGCGGTCGCCGTCGCGGGCGAGTTGCGAGGCAATGAGGGCACGAATGTGCAAACGGGCGGCACGCTGGACGTGCAGGGCCTGGTCGCCGCGGCACGAGGCCCGCTGGCCATGGATGCCGGCCAGGACCTGTCGGTGGGCGTGAACGGCCGCGTCCTGGCGGGCGGCCCATTGAATGCGTTGGCCGGCGGTTCGCTGACCAGCGCGGGAATCCTGTCATCGCAGGCCGATCTGGCATTGGGGGCAAGCCGGAACCTGACCCTGCAAGGCCAGAGCGTCGCCGTCGGCGGCATGCGCCTGAACGCGGGCGAGCGGCTGGTCGCTGCTTGCGGCGCGTGGACGCAGGCCGATGGCGCGTTGAACATGACCGCCGGCGCGGCGGCACTGGCCGGCACCGCCATCGCTGGGGGCGGTGCCAGTCTGCGCACCGATAGCGACCTGCTTCTTGACGGCGACCTGCTGGCGCCCGGGAGCGCGCTCACGTTGGCCAGCGGCGGCGATCTGAAACTGGCGGCATCCAGCGCCATGCAGGCCGGCGGATGGCTGACCGCGCGAGCCGATGGCGCGCTGCTCGCCGACGGTGCTATTCAAGGCGAAAGCGACATTCGCCTATCAGCCATGTTGGATGCGGTGCTGAACGGCGAGACGATCGCCAACGGTCTGTTGAACATCACGGCGGGCAAGGATGTGGGCGATCTGCGGATCGGGCAAGACGCGCACTTGCGGGCGGCCGGCAGGTTGGACCTGCGCGCGGGCCGCGACCTGAGCGTTGCGGGCACGTTGGCCTCGGTTGAGGAACTGACGCTGGGCGCGGCGCGCGATGCGCGCCTGGACGGCGTGGCCACCAGCGACGCGGGCCTGGCGGTGAGCGGGCGCGACGTGGCGGTGGGCGACAAGGGCCTGATCCAGGCGGGCGACTCCCTTACGGGTGCCGCCGGTCGTTCGATGGCGATCGCGGGCCGTGCCGTGGCAGGCCGGGTGCAATCGCTGAGCGCGGGCGAGCGCCTGTCGATCGCAGGCACGGTGGCGGCCTTGCAGGGCGATCTGTTGCTGACCGCCACGCACGGTGACGCCCTGCTTGGGGCGGCATCGCGCCAGCAAGCGGGCGGCTCGCTCGAGCTGATCACGGGCGGCGCATTGCAGATGTCGGGCAGCAGCAGCGCCGGCCAGGATCAGTCGTTACAGGCCGGCACCGATGCCTGGCTGGATGGGGTGATCGCCACGCGGCAAGGCACGCTCGCGGCCACGGCTGCCCGCGACCTGCGGATTGCGGCCGGCGGCCGCCTGCAAGCGGGCGGCGGACTGGCCCTGGCCGCCGGCGACACACTGACGCATGCGGGTATCGCCGCCGCGGGCGCGCAGGCGGACCTGAGCGCCAATACCGCATTGAACAATACTGGCTCGGTGCTCGCCGCCGGCGATCTGCGCGTTCACGTGCCGGGCCTGCTGCACAACGCCGGCCACTTTGTAGCCGGTGTCGATGCCGACGGCGGATTGAGCCTGCCAGGCAGCCTCCAGGCCGACGCGGGCACGATCCTGCATCCTGGCGTCAGCCTGGCCGGCAAGGACATGACGTTGGCCGCCCATGGGTTGCGGCTTGGCGGCGGCGCGCTGTCGGCGATGGGCCAGATGACGCTGGCCGTCACGGGCGACATCGACACGGCCGGGGCCCTCCTGCACGCCGGGGCGTTGGATCTGTCGGCGGTTCGCCTGCGCAACCCGGGTGGCACGCTCACAGCCACGGGCGCAGCCCGCATCCGACTGGGGGCGAGCCTGGACAACACGAACGGCAAGCTGGTTGCCGCCGGCCATGCGCGCGTGGACGCCGCCAGCATCGACAACCGCGACGGAACGCTCGCCGGCGCCGATCTGGCCATCGCCACCCCGGGCGCAGTCGACAACCGAGGCGGTCTGATCCAGGCGGACGGCAGACTGTCGCTGTCGGCGGCAAGCCTGGACAACCGCGCGGTCACGGCCCTGGCCGTGCCGGCTCGCGGTGTGCTTGGCCGGATGGTCGCCGTCGAGGCCGATGGCATCAACAATCAGGGCGGCGCGATCAACGCCGTCGAAGGCCTGTCGCTCAAGGCCCGTGATATTGCCAACACTGGCGGCCGGATCGCCTCGCAAGGCGATGCCAGCATCGAGGCCGACGTTCTGCAGAACGGTCAAGGCGAACTGGCGGCCGGCCGGAGCCTGACGCTCGGCATCAAGGCATCGCAGGAGCTGGGCGTGTTGCGTTCCGGCGGCGACCTGTTCCTGGACCATACGGGCTCGCTGAACCTGGACGGTGATATCAGCGCGGGCCGTGACCTGACACTGAAGCTCGGCGGCGCGCTTGATAACCGGGCACGCATCAGCGCCGGGCGTGATCTCGGCCTCCACGCCGAATCGTTCGCCAACCATGAAACGGGGGAATGGATCGCCGGCCGTGGCAACACGATCGATGTCGCCAATGGACTGCTCAATGACGGCCTGATCGATGGCAAGACAACCCGCATTGCTGCCGGCCTGGTGGATAACCGGGGCCGCATTTACGGCGACCAGGTGTCGATCAGCGCCGGCAAACTGGTCAACACGGTTGGAACCAAGGGCTCGGCGGTGATTGCCTCGCGAGCGGGCATGGATCTGGGTGCCGGTTCGGTCGCCAACGAACAGGGGGCCCTGATCTACTCGGCGGCAGATTTACGAGTGGGCGGCACGCTGGATGCGGCGGGAACCGCCACCGGCCAGGCCGCGCTGCTGCGCAACAGCGCGGCGACGATCGAGGCGGCCGCCCAGGCCAGCATTGCCGCGGCATTGATCGAAAACTTGAATCCCAGCTATGCGAGCCGGACTGAACAGGTTTCGTCCGAGCCGAAATTCTATTTCCGGCGGGTCAATCAGGACCAGCAGGAGTTCGGGCCGTTGATGGACGGCAGCGAGTTCTTCTGGGTGTGCCAAGAGTACCGGGGAATCTGCTCGCAGAATCCCGCCCAGGGCGTGGGCAAGCAGAGCTGGCTGCTGCTATTGCCTCCCAGCGAGAAGTACCCGGCCTCGCGCTATGGGCCGCCGTTCGATTATGGCGTGCCGAACTGGTACGGAGACTGGCGCCTGGACCCGACGGCGACCACCTGGCCGATCGCGCCCTCCTATACCCCGGCGGAACTGGGCTGCGCGGGGATGGCCGACGATGACTGCGATATCCCGCAAGACCTTTTCGCTTATGCCCCGGATGCGCGGATCTGGTCGGTATTCGGGGTCACACCGCCCGCCGGCCCGATGCCGGAGTGGAGCGAAACCGAGCCGGCGGGATGCGCTAAGGGCAAATCCCCGGCTTGCGAAGCCTACGCCGCGCGCCTCGCCGCTTATCAGCAAGCCTACGCCGCCTACAAGGCGCGGCACCTCGAACTGGACACGCGCATCAAGGCCTTCAACCGTGACGTGAACAGCCGCTGGCAACACGCCTTCATGTATTACCGCGTCAATGAGACGGTCGTTCAGACCCGGACGGTGACGTCTGATCCCGGCAAGATCCTGTCGGGCGCAGCGATGACACTGGCGGGTTCGGTCACCAACGACAAAAGCCAGATTGCCGCCGGGGGCGCGCTCACGGTGGCCGGCCCGGCCATCAACAACATCGGGGTCAGCGGCACGCGCACCGTGACGCGCGAAGGCGTCATGACCTTGAGCTTCGAGAAGCAGCTTCACGCGCGCAAATCGACGCGCTGGGAAAGCAGCAGCCCCTACAGCAACACGTTGGCGGCCGAAGCGATTGAAGTTCCGGTCGCCAGCGCGACGGGCGGCGCCGTCGTGACGCTGTCGGGCACCGCGCCTGGAGCGCCCCCGATTGACGCGCCGCAGCCGGTGCGCGTCCTCAGTGTCGATCTGCCCGACGGCAAGGCAGTCCGCACCGTTGCCCGTCCGGCCGGCGTTCCCGACAATCAGCTCTTCGTGGTCGGTGGGCAACCGCAGGCACCCTATCTGGCGACGACCGATCCGCGCTTCACTGCCGGCCACGCCCACGTCTCCAGCGATTACCTGATCGATCTCCTGCGGCAGCCCGGCGCCGGGTCGGGGACCTTGCCCGGCGACCCCGCCCTGGAACCGCCTCCCGCTCGCCTGAACGGTGATGCGGCAGGCGCGGGGGACGCCGTGACGGTGGCACATCTGGGCGGCTGGGACGACCTGATTCCGCCGGGCGCCAAGTTCCTCACGCCAGCGGGCCAGCCCAGGCGCCTGGGCGACGGATTCCATGAACAAAAGGTGGTATCCGACCAGATCCTTGCCACCAGCGGCCAGCGCTTCCTGGAGAACTACAGCAATCAGGATGCGCAGTACAAGGCGTTGCTCGCGGCCGGCGCCCGGTTCGCGCGGACTCACGGCGTCAAGCTGGGCGCGAGACTGACCGAGGCCCAGCAGCGGCTGCTGACCACCGACCTGGTGTGGTTGATCGAGCAACCGGTGACGCTGGCCGATGGCAGTGTGCAGTCGGTGCTGGTTCCACAGGTGTACCTCCTGGTCAGGAAGGACGACCTGAAGGGTGATGGCACGTTGATCGCCGGGCGCGATGTCGACGTTGCCGCCGAGGATGCCTTCGTGAACAGTGGCACCGTCGCGGCGCGCCAAGCCATGGTGGTCCGCGCCGGCAACATAGTCAACCAGGCCGACGGCACCCTGCAGGCGCGTAGCGTCGATCTGGCCGCGCGCGAAGACCTGACCAATCTCGTGTCGCTGATCAAGGGCGACAAGGTTGGCCTGAGTGCCGGACGAGACATCGCGCTGACCTCGACGTCAGCGTCCGAACGCGCCAGCAATACATGGGGCACCTATCTGACGGGCATTGCGCGGATCGACGCGGGCAGCCTGGATGCGCGGGCGGGGCGCGACCTGAGCTTGATCGCGGCGCAAATCACGGCCAGGGACGACGAGCGCCTGCAAGCCGGCCGCGACCTGAACATGACCACCCTGACGGAGCGCAAGGGCGAGCGCATCGAGCGCGACCCGCGCAACCGCTACGAACTGAACACCAGCCGCGAGATCGGCGCGATGGTCGCCGCCGGAGGCAACCTGACCATGACGGCCGGCCGAGACGTCAACGCGCGCGCGGGCGACGTCACGGCGGGCAAGGATCTGGCGGTAGCCGCCGGACGCGACATCAACGCGGCGGCGGGCGTGCAAACGCAGTACTCCTACATCGAGTCCTACAGCAAGCAGCGCGGCTTCCTGTCAAGCCGGTCTAACCACATGGTCAACGCCATCACGACCGAACGGGCGCTGGCCACGACTTTCACCGGCGACACGGCGGTGCTGATGGCTGGCCGGGACGTGGCGGTCACCGGCTCGAACCTGGGTGCGCAGCATGGCCTGACAGTCTCGGGCGCACGCGATGTGAAGATTGCCGCCGGCGCGAACAGCATGGACATCCGCCACTACGAGCAGGACAAGCAGTCCGGCTTGGGCGCGATGGGCGGGCTGAGCTACGGCACGCGTAGGCAAACCGACTCGCTCGACGGCAAGAACGTGTTCCATACCGCGAGCACCGTCGGCAGCGTCGAAGGCGATACGCTGATCCGCGCGGAGCGCGCGCTGAACGTGACGGGCAGCAACGTCCTGGCGCGCCAGGGCGATGTGACGCTGACCGGGCGTGGCATCAATATCGCCGCGGCGCTCGACACCACGCGTGACAAGGAATTGCACGAGGTCAAGCAATCCGGCGTCAGCATCAACGCCAGCGCGCCGCTGATCAGCGCCATGCAGACCGCCGGCCGGATGAACGAGGCCGCCGGCAAGACCGACAACAAGGTCATGCAGGGCCTGGCCCTGGCGACCACGGGCCTTGCCGCGCTCAATGCCTACGACGCGGTGATGGCGGACCCGAAAAGCGCGGGCGGCGTCAGCCTCAGTATCGACCTGGGCACCAGCAAGAGCCAGAGCGCCACGGACCGCGCGTCTTCGTCGACGGCCGGATCGACGGTGGCCGCCGGCCAGGACCTCACCCTCCTCGCCCAGGGCGCGGGGTCGGCCTCGGACATCACGCTCACGGGATCGCGCTTGTCGGCGGGCGGCAATGCCCTGCTTGAGGCCGATGGGAACCTCCTGCTGCGGGCCGCGCAAAACACCTTCGAGCAGAACACGAAGAACAAGAGTTCCAGCGCGAGCGTGGGCATCGGCGTGTCGGCCGACAGCGAGAACGGGGCTGGCGTCATGGTCACCATCGGCGTCAGCGGCGCTCGTGGCCGTGCCGATGGCAACGACACCCGTTGGACCTATGCCGACGTGAGCGCCGGCAACGTGCTGGCGTTGCGATCCGGCGCTGACACCTCCTTGATCGGTGCGACCGGTCGAGCCGACCGGATCATCGCGTCGGTGGGCAAGGACTTGCGCCTGGAGACCCTGCAGGACGCCAGCACCTACGACGCCAAGCAGCAAAGCATCGGCGTCAAGGCCAACATCTGCGTGTACGGCTACTGCAAGAGTTCGGTGTCGGGCAACGTCGCCCAAGGCCGGATGAACAGCGACTTTCGATCCGCCAGCGAACAGGCCGGCCTGAAGGCGGGCGACGGCGGCTTCCAACTGGATATCGCGCGAAACACGACCTTGGTCGGCGCGGCGGTATCCAGCAGCGAGCGCGCGGCGCTGGAAGGCCGAAACGCGCTCGGCACGGGCACGCTGGATGTTCGGGAGGTAAAGAACACGGCCCGGTACAAGGCCGACCAGATCGCCCTGAGCGGGGGCTATAGCTGGGGCGGCGACGGCGGGGGCGCACCCAAGAAAGGCGACGCGGGCAAAGCGGACGTAGCCGCGAACGCCAACGGCCAGGCGGCGGGCGGCGCCGATAAGGCGCGGGAATCGGGCGATAAGGGCGGGGCGTCGGCAGGCCTGCCTGTTGTCGCGGGCGCTTCCGGCAAAGCCAGCTCGACCACGCGCAGCGCGATCAGCGGCGGCAATGTCGTGATTCGCGATGAAGTCGCGCAGCAGGACTTAACTGGACTGACGGCGACTCAAACGATCGGCGCGCTGAATCGGGATACGTCGTCGGACACGTTGAATGCGCTCAAGCCGATCTTCGACAAGGAGAAGATCGAGGCGGGGTTCGAGATTGCGTCGGAGGCTCAGAAGCAGGTCGGGCAGTTCCTGGAAACGCGGGCCAGGGAAGCCAAGGCGCTGGAAGATGCGCTGAAGAACGAGCCCGAAGGACCGCGTCGAGATCAATTAAAGCAAGCTTTTGAGGATGCGAAGACGTGGGGGCCGGGTGGCGAGAGCCGTCGTTGGCTGACTGCGATCTTGGGGGCTGTGAGCGGCAATGTGACCGGCGCGGCGGGTGACGCGGTGAAGTCCGTCGCGGTCAATTATCTGCAAGGGCTAGGTGCAACGGAGGTCAAAAAGCTCGTTGCACAGATGGAACCTGGCCCGAAGGGCGAGGCCGCGCGTGCCGCGCTGCATGCGATTGTGGGATGCGCGGGTGCCGCGAGCACGGGTGCCAATTGCTCGGCGGGTGCGCTGGGAGCCGGAGTGGGGGCCGTGCTCAACGCCTTGCTCGATGAGGATGGCAAGAAGCTCAATCCGACAGAGAAGGAACAACGCAGCAATCTGGTGCGGTCGTTGGTGGCCGGGATATCGACGGCTGTGGGCGCCGATGCGGTGGTCGCCACCTATTCGGCGGCGTTAGAGACTGAGAGCAATCATCTGACCGTCTTGCAGCAGGAGGCGCGTATCCGGGAGTGGGTGCAGTGCAAGGACACTGCTTGCCGGGATGAGGTGAGGGATCGATACGCTGATCTCAGCAAAAAGCAGCGTGCCGAGCTAGTGGATTGTGAAGGCGCGGAGTGCACGAAGAACGCGCGGAAGTTGACGGCGTTGGCCGCCAGCTACGACGCGCGCGCGAGCGAGCTACTGGAGAAAAGCCGGCGGGAAGGTGGTCTGAGCGAGGCGGACCGTGAGGAATTGAAGGCCGTCAAGGGCATGAGCCTGCTCATCCTGAGCGACCGTAATGAGGTTCTGCAGCGGGCGATCTTGGCGGGCTCGGAAGAGGCAAAGAAGGAAGCGTGGAATAGCATTGCCACGGAAGGAGCGCTTGGGGCTGCTGCGGCAGTGGGGGCTGTCCGGCCCAATAAGATATCCGGCAATACGAAAGCGCCAATTGGACAGAAGGGGAAAGGCAGTGCATTGCCTGCCCCTGAGCCCGTAACTGCTTCCAATGGGTTGGTTTATGAATCGAGTCCAAAGCACACGCCAGGTCAAACTGCAAGCAGGTCCAACGCGGGATTAGAGCCAAGGAATTCTCTGGACTTGTTTGCCAATTCGGTGCAGGGAAAGGAGGGGCAGCGATTTGCAAAGGATGCGGAAGGGAATATTCATCGATTCTCTGATTCAAATGATGGAACTTGGCACTGGTCAGGCAGTACGGGAGATAAAAGGAATGGTCTAGAAAAAGATTACATTCCAATCGAAATAAGAAGGTTCTTCAATTTTCCTGGAAAGGGGAAATAAATTGATTTTTGGCAATCCTTACGAATTTGCTGTGTTGATTGAATATGTTCCGGAATGGAGCACCGAAACCTTTAAGTACGGTTTATTCCATTTCATGCTGGATGGAAAAATGTTTCCGGATGAGCTGGTTACTTCAACGCTAGACGTCGATCTTCGTGATTTTTTGGGGTATAGCGCATTAGTTTCGCCACCGGAAAATTGCGAAATCTTCAAAATGAGTAAAGAAGAAGCCTTCAATTTAATGTTTGAGTTGGCATATCCGGACTATCACGACGATGTCGAAAATCTGGATGGCATTGGTAATATATTTCTGTATAAAGCGTCAACGGTAAATATTGAAGATTTCAGGAGTCATGTTTTTTGTGTGGCATGCAACGATACTGTTCGAATAATCGGCGCGAAAATGGCGAGGCTGCTGCCCGGCCCTGATGACCGAAATTTCTGGGAAAGGATTCCAAATCCCGAGGTGGTTGAGGTATTTATGAGCGTTGATGCCGTTAAGGAGATTGTGAGGAAAGTCAGGGAATATGATTTGGCAATGCGAAAAAAAGGTTTGAAATTGATTTCGTCAACGATCCCAGGCGGGGCGGAATCGGCCTGATTTTTTAAGAATTAAGGGTTTTCGTCCTATTCTTGGTAGGCTGCCTGTGTGATCCCATATAGCCCAAGCCGAGTGCAGGGGCGAACGCATCGAGCAGGACACGCGCAACCGCTTCGAACTCGCCCGCCAGATCAGCAATTCAATCGACAAAGCAGGTGGTGTCAGCATCAAGCTCAGCCTGGGCGCCGGCAAGAGCCGCAGCACGACTGATCGCAATGCGTCCACGGCCTTCGGTTCGACGGCGGTCACCGGGCATGGTCTGGCGATCGTTGCCATGGGTATACGCGGCTTATTGCGATATGGTCAGATTCATGCGTGGTTCAAGCCTGATCTCAGAATATCGAGATCTTGATGCCGCTGAAGTCGAAAAGTTTATGCGCGCGCTTGAAAAGTGAAATGTCGGGCTGCTGAATGACCTGAGTCATTTGTGGCGCATCGTATCGTTATGCCTAAAGCACTTTTCTGGATAGAGTGAAAGTCCGCAATGAAAATTGTGGATGGAAGATATGGCATTGGCGTAGGACAGTCTTCTAGTCTCGTCGCCGTGTCTGGTTGTCATGCCCACTCGTGGATGCTGCCGATCTAATACCGCGCCCCTGGCGAAGGGATTCGTCCGCTATTGCGCCTGCCGACGGAATAGCACGGCGTGCCGCCCGGCTTATCGGACCCGTTCCCATCGCTAGTAGCGGGGGACGCTGGATAAATTGAGCGCGCAATTACACGTTGAGCAATCAGCGCCCCTGCACGCGGCCGCCTTGACCTGATCCACGCCTGGGTCCGTTTACGCCCCTGTTCCCTTATGTCTGCGCTGCGTTCCCTCGTTGTTGGGCTGGTGCTGATCGCACAAGTCTGGACGCCTGTGCTGGCACAGACGCTGGCGTTGCGATCCGGCGCTGACACCTCCTTGGTCGGTGCGACCGGTCGGGCCGACCGGATCATCGCGTCGGTGGGCGAGGACTTGCGCCTGGAGACCCTGCAGGACGCCAGCACCTACGACGCCAAGCAGCAAAGCATCGGCGTCAAGGCCAACATCTGCGTGTACGGCTACTGCAAGAGTTCCGTATCGGGCTACGTCGCCCAAGGCCGGATGAACAGCGACTTTCGATCCGCCAGCGAACAGGCCGGCCTGAAGGCGGGCGACGGCGGCTTCCAACTGGATATCGCGCGAAACACGACCTTGGTCGGCGCGGTGATATCCAGCAGCGAGCGCGCGGCGCTGGAAGGCCGAAACGCGCTCGGCACGGGCACGCTGGATGTTCGGGAGGTAAAGAACACGGCCCGGTACAAGGCCGACCAGATCGCCCTGAGCGGGGGCTATAGCTGGGGCGGCGACGGCGGGGGCGCACCCAAGAAAGGCGACGCGGGCAAAGCGGACGTAGCCGCGAACGCCAACAGCCAGGCGGCGGGCGGCGCCGACAAGGCGCAGGAACCGGGCGACAAGGGCGGGGCGTCGGCAGGCCTGCCTGTTGTCGCGGGCGCTTCCGGCAAAGCCAGCTCGACCACGCGCAGCGCGATCAGCGGCGGCAGCGTCGTGATCCACGATGAGGCTGCGCAGCAGGATTTGAGGGGGATGACGGCGGCGAAAACGGTCGCCGCGCTGAATCGCGACACGTCGTCGGATACGTTGAATGCGCTCAAGCCGATCTTCGACAAGGAGAAGATCGAGGCGGGGTTCGAGATTGCGTCGGAGGCTCAGAAGCAGGTCGGGCAGTTCCTGGAGACTCGGGCCAGGCAAGCCAAGGCGCTGGAAGATGCGCTGAAGAACGAGCCTGAGGGGCCGCGTCGAGATCAATTAAAGCAAGCTTTTGAGGATGCGAAGACGTGGGGGCCGGGTGGCGAGAGCCGTCGCTGGCTGACTGCGATCTTGGGGGCTGTGAGCGGCAATGTGACCGGCGCGGCGGGTGACGCGATCCAGGCGACCGCAGTCAATTATCTGCAAGGATTGGCGGCATCCGACGTGAAGCAAATCGTCTCGGCGTTGGGCGACGGCCCCATGGCGGAGACGGCTCGCGCCGCCATGCACGCGATCGTGGGTTGCGCGGGCGCGGCAGGCAAAGGCAGCGATTGCGGCGCGGGCGCGCTGGGCGCGGGTTCCGGGGCGGTGCTGAATGCGCTGTTGGCGGGCGATGCCTCGAAGATGACCCCGGAAGAGAAGGAGCTGCGTCGCAACCTGATCGGTTCGCTGGTGGCGGGGATTGCGGAAGCGTCGGGCGTGTCTGGCGCCGAGGCGGTTTTCGCAGCGATCAATGAGACGGAAAACAACGCCTTGAGCGTGCCGGAACATCAAGCGCGAATTCAAGAAAAGGCGCAATGCAAGTTCGACACGCAATGCGAACGGCGTGTCGCGAAAAAGTATAAGGAGATCGACGATCGAAATAGAAAGGCGTTGGCGCAGTGCGCAAGCGTGGAAGTTTGTCGAGCAGAAATAGATGCAGCAACGGCTCGGCTCGGGGAGTACAACAGCCGAATTGCGAATTTGGAAGAAAAGCTGCGTAGTGACGGCGGGCTGAGTGCTTCCGAGTGGGATGAGTGGTCGATTCTAAAGATATCCGCGTCGGTAATGCTTGATACGGATCGCAATGCTGCGATCAAGAATTACCTTTTGCTGGGAGGCGATCAGGCCAAGCAGCTTGTGTGGAATGAGATAGCGAAGGCGGGTGTAGCAGGGGCTGCGGCGGCAGTGGGCGCTGTTGGCTCCAGTAAGACGTCGGCTCTTGGAGGTGCTAAAGGAGTACTTACATCGAAAGATTTTCCTGATGTCTCCACCAAGATAAGCCAGAAGCAGCTTCGCCATATTGCTGGAACTCAACAGCTTGAGGCACGGGGAGGCGGTGGATTCTTAAACAGCATCTCTGATGCTCAAAGAGTGCTTGATGCTTACCATGCCGGGCAAGTGAAAATCCTAGGGAAAAATGCCCAGGGATTTCCAGTAGTCAGATTTGAGGGCGTTACTGGAACTAATGTTAATCTCGGTGTTGGTATAGCTGATCAGGCAACCAATGTATTTATTATCAAGGGCACAAAGAGTCCGAGCATTGTTCCTACAAATCCAAACTGGAGTCAAAAATGAGTAATCAACCTGCGTTGGAGGAATGGAATTTTCAAGTTTTAATGCTCACTCAAGCGTTGGTGGGTGCAGTATCAGCCAATTTTAGAATGGTTGCATTGCTATGGGATGACGGCGAGTGGGTATTGAAGTTTTATCTTGAAGAGAGCAACGAAGAGGACGCTGATGAGATTGAGGATGTTATCTGCCAATATACGGCGTATCAGAGTTCTAGTTTGAGCTGCAGATCTGAGTTGATCGTGGGACGTGAACGCCTTCCGGGGCTTTCGGATGTAGGTAGGGTTGTATACCGGCGCAGAGAGTGTTTTGACATTTAGACTATCGGAGTCGAAAGGCGTTGACTCAGTGCGCAAGCGTGGACGTTTGTAAGGCAGAAATAGAAGCAGCAACGGCGCAGCTCGGGGAGTACAGCAGCCGAATTGCAAATTTGGAAGAAAAGCTGCGTAGCGACGGTGGGCTGAGCGCTTCCGAATGGGAGGAGTGGTCGATTCTAAAGCTGTCCGCGTTGGTAATGCTTGATGCGGATCGCAATACTGCGATCAAGAATTACCTTTTGCTGGGAGGCGATTAGGCCAAGCAGCTTGCGTGGAACGAGATAGCGAAGGCGAGTGTAGCAGGGGCAGCGGCGGCAGTGGGCGCTGTTGGCTCCAGTAAGGCGTCGACTCTTGGAGGTGCAAAAGACGTACCACCGAATACTTGTCAGCAAGCCTCCGGCGAATGTTCTCACCAAGACGCGTACGAATGGAGACACGCTGTTCTATGATCAGGCAACGAATACTTTTGCGGTTAAAGCTGCGGATGGTGCCCCTAGAACAATGTTCCGACCTGATCCTAAGCAACATGGTTATTCAACCAATCTGGATTATTTCTTTGCCGTGTTTGTGGTTTGGAACAACCCTATCCCCAATATGGGGAGGATGGGCGTGTGCCAACGTTTGAAATATGCTCTTGCTGTGGGGTGGAGTTTGGCTATGAAGACGCCACCATTGCAGGGATCGTAAGGTTTAGAAACGCTTGGTTAGCGAGAGGGAAGGAATGGTTTCATACAGACAAGAAGCCAAAAGATTGGTCTTGGGAAAGACAAAAAGAACGGATACCTGATGTTTTCAAGTAATT
Organism: Achromobacter sp. 46006; assembly: GCF_059761975.1. Classification (NCBI taxonomy): domain Bacteria; kingdom Pseudomonadati; phylum Pseudomonadota; class Betaproteobacteria; order Burkholderiales; family Alcaligenaceae; genus Achromobacter; species Achromobacter sp. 46006. Next base: position 28,244 of record NZ_JCBANN010000047.1, on the reverse strand, counting down.
TAATGCGAAAGGATCGGCGGCCGCTCGTCAGCATTTCGGCGGGTGCACTGCTAATGACCTTATCGCTGCAGCAGCTGCGCCATTAACAAGGAGGACTTGAAGCCGCGCAGGCCCGGTCGCCGAGCCGTGCCGCAGGCATGGCATCAGCAACGCCACGCGTCCCATCGGTGCAATTCATGCCTCCACTCTCTCGCGCACCTGAAAACTCACCTGCCCCGGCCGCCCCGGCAGGTTCAAGGTCGCCGTGGCCGGCGGCGTCGTCGCCACGACCTCCCCGGCGCGCAGCACCATCAGGCGCGTTGCGCGCAGGCGCAGCGCCTCGACCGGGTCGCGGGCCTGCAGCAGCACCATATCGGCGCGCTTGCCCACTTCCAGCCCAGTCTCGTCCAGGCCCAGGATCTTCGCCGGCGTGGCCGTGACGGCCTGGAAACAGGCGCGCATGGCGTCCTGCCCGGTCATCTGCGCCACGATTCGTCCGCTATTGCGCCTGCTGACGGAATGTCACGGCGTGCAGCCCGACTTCTCGGACCCGTTCCTATCGCTAGTAGTGGGCACGTTGGATAAGTTGAGCGCGCAATTACACGTTGAGCAATCAGCGCCCCTGTGCGCGGCCGCCTTGATCTGATCCACGCCTGGGTCCGGGCCGGTCCCGTGTCCGTTTACGCCCCTGTTCCCCTTATGTCTGCGCTGCGTTCAGGCTGCGCTACTCGCTGGCCGACAACGAGGCCTCAACGAGCGGCTTCGCCCAATCGGGCGTGTCCCGCATCTCCGCTAGCGAAGTGGGATAGAGCACCTGGCCATCGTCCACGTAGAGGGCCAGAGCCGGCTCAGGTACGGCCTCGCCAGGCTCCACGTCCACGCTGTTGTCGTAGACCCGCAGACTGACCAGGTGCGGCATCAATTTCAGCAGATTGCGGTAGGACGTCTTGCAGCGCTCGCGGATGCGTTCTTCGGGGATGTCGTGGCCACCGCGCGCCACCCGGGCTTGCACACGCGCAATATGGTGCTCGGCGTCGCGCAGGCCGCAGTACCAGACCAGCACATCGTGGGTCGACGCCGCGGCGATGAGCTTTTCCACGATGGTCTGGCCGCCCAGGGTGGTTTCGAAGGCGAACGACCCGCCCGCCGCGACTGCCGCGTCCAGCCGCCGCACCCCTTCCGCCCACGCTTCCGCATTGGCCTGATCTTGGGACCGGCCCAAGCGCTGTACAAGCTCTCGAGCGAAGGTGTCAGGGTTGAACCAGGCCATGCCGGCCTGAGTCAGGATATGGCCGCCCACTGAGCTTTTGCCGGCGCCATTCACTCCCGCCAGCACATACAGAATTGGGCGTTCCATCAAAACGTGGAGCCGGCCTTAACTCGGCCAGCCAACGGGCCTGGGTTGCGCATAACGCTTCGCAGGCGCTCAGCCGCGTCGGGGGCGGACAGCGCGGCAAGTCGTTGATCGAAGCTGCGGCGCAGCTCTTCGACCGGGTCCGGCACGGCGGCCTGGGCAGCGTTCAGCGCGTCTATGATGCGTGTGTACTCGGCCACCGTCATGATCACGGCCTCCGGCTCATCGTGGTTTGTGACGACGAGCTTTCCTTCGGCGGCGGCAAGACTGCGGACGACACCCCGCCAGCCGTCCTTCTTGACTGCCGAAGCAGGCTTCGCCGGCAGGCGGGCGATAGGTTCAGCGAGCAATGCGGAAGCAGCCATGATCGTTCTCCCAACGAGGGCTTTCGAATCGGCCTTGATGGCCTCTTGGTCAATTTTACCCTTTTTGGCCTTTTATCACTAATTGCCCTCTTGGGCCGCTCATGCCGCCCTTTTCTTATATGGGGCCGGATAAACCGCGCCGCGTCACCATGTCGCGATTGATTGCAGTGAGCCAAGACATCGTCTTGAGCGTGTCGGGTTTGCGCACCATGGCAGAGAATACCGGTGCCCCCAAGTCAACGCCGCGGGCCTGTTCTGACGCAAAGGCTTCCGTCGGTTGGTCGCTGTGCCATTCGGAGGGGGGCAGCACAAAGCCGAAGCCGCCATGGGCCAGTCCCCCTACATCCTCAGCGCACCTGAAAACTCACCTGCCCCGGCCGCCCCGGCAGGTTCAAGGTCGCCGTGGCCGGCGGCGTCGTCGCCACGACCTCCCCGGCGCGCAGCACCATCAGGCGCGTGGCGCGCAGGCGTAGCGCTTCGACCGGGTCGCGGGCCTGCAGCAGTACCATGTCGGCGCGCTTGCCCACTTCCAGCCCGGTCTCGTCCAGGCCCAGGATCTTCGCCGGCGTGGCCGTGACGGCCTGGAAACAGGCGCGCATGGCGTCCTGGCCGGTCATCTGCGCCACGTGCAGGCCCATGTGCGCCACTTCCAGCATGTCGCCCGAACCCAGGCTGTACCACGGGTCCATCACGCAGTCGTGGCCGAAGGCCACCGGCACGCCGGCGGCCAGCAGCTCGGGCACGCGGGTCATGCCGCGGCGCTTCGGGTAGGTGTCGTGACGGCCCTGCAGCGTGATGTTGATGAGCGGGTTGGCGATGGCCGACACGCCGGCCTCGCGCATCAGCGGGATCAGCTTGGACACGTAGTAGTTGTCCATCGAGTGCATCGAGGTCAGGTGCGAGCCCGTGACGCGGCCCTGCAGGCCCAGGCGCTGCGTGTGATAGGCCAGCGTCTCGATGTGGCGCGACAGCGGGTCGTCGCTTTCGTCGCAGTGCATGTCCACGCGCAGGCCGCGCTCGGCCGCCAGTTCGCACAGGATGCGCACCGATTCGGCGCCGTCCTGCATGGTGCGCTCGAAGTGCGGAATGCCGCCGACCACGTCCACGCCCATGTCCAGCGCGCGCCTCAGGTTGTCGAGCGCGCCCGGCGCGCGCAGCACGCCGTCTTGCGGGAAGGCGACCAGTTGCAGGTCCAGGTACGGCTTGACCTGCTCGCGCACGTGCAGCAGCGCTTCCACCGCCAGCAGGCGCGGATCGCACACGTCGACGTGCGAGCGGATCGCCAGCAGGCCGCGCGCCACCGCCCAGTCGCAATAGGCCAGCGCGCGCTCGACCAGCGCTTCCTGCGTCAGCAGCGGCTTGAGTTCACCCCACAGCGCGATGCCTTCGAGCAGCGTGCCCGATTGGTTCACGCGCGGCAGGCCGAACGACAGGGTCGAGTCCATGTGGAAGTGGGCGTCGACGAACGGCGAGGTCACCAGTTGGCCGGCGGCGTCGATGGTCTGCGCGGCCTCGGCCTTCAGCGCCGGTTCGAGCGCCACGATGCGGCCCTGGGCCACGCCGATGTCGATGTGCTGGCGGCCGTCCGGCAGCGTGCAGTTCTTGAGGATCAGATCGAGCATAGTCAAACCTTGTGGATCACCGTTCGCCCTTGCGGTAGGGCTTCATCAGGGCCTGCGGGTAGGCGGCGCGGCGCGCCATCACCACCAGGGCCAGGATGGACAGAATATAGGGCAGCATCAGGTAGACCTGATAGGGCAGCTCGGGCAGCCCCGGCAGCGCCGCCCCGCCCTGCTGCAGCCGCAGTTGCAGCGCGTCGAAGAAGGCGAAGATCAACGCGCCCAGCAGCGCCTTGCCAGGCCGCCACGAGGCGAACACCACCAGCGCCACGCAGACCCAGCCGCGGCCGTTGACCATGTTGAAGAAGAAGGCGTTGAAGGCCGCCAGCGTGAGGAAGCTGCCGGCCACGCCCATCAGCGCCGAGCCGGCGACGATGGCGCCCATCCGCAGTTTCGTTACCGACAGGCCCTGGCCCTCGGCGGCGGCGGGGTTCTCGCCCACCATGCGGATCGCCAGGCCCACCGGGGTGCGGTTCAGCACCCAGGCCAGGATCGGCACCGCGGCCAGCGCCAGCAGCGTCATCGGCGTCTGCCCGGCCAGCACCGGGCCGATCAGCGGAATGCCGTCCAGGAATTTCATTTCGGCGAACGGCGTGATGGTGGGCGGCGTGTTCACGCTGGGGAAGGTGACGCGGTAGGCGAAGTAGCTCAGGCTGGTGGCCAGCAGCGTCACGCCCAGGCCCGAGACGTGCTGCGACAGGCCCAGCGGCACCGTCAGCACCGCGTGCAGCAGGCCGAACACGGCACCCGCCAGCGCGGCGGCCAGCACGCCCACGTACAGCGGCGCGCCCAGGTACACCACCAGCCAGCCGGTGAAGGCGCCGGCGGCCATGATGCCTTCGATGCCCAGGTTCAATACGCCGGCGCGCTCGCACAGCAGCACGCCCAGCGTGCCCAGGATCAGCGGCGTCGCCAGCCGCAACACCGCGACCCAAAAGGCCGCGGAACTCAACAGATCCATCCATTCCATGGCGTGCTCCTCAAGCCCGGTTGCGGCGCAGGCGGTACTGCGCGAACAGCGTCGCGACCAGCATGGCGAGCAACGACGTGGCGACGATGACGTCGGCGATGTAGTTCGGCACCGCGATGGCGCGGCTCATGCTGTCCGCGCCCACCAGCATGCCGGCCACGAAGATGCTGGCCAGGATCACGCCCAGCGGGTGCAGGCCGGCCAGCATGGCCACCACCACGCCGGTGTAGCCGTAGCCCGGCGACATGTCGAGCGTGACGTAGCCGGTGCGGCCGGCCACCTCGATGGCGCCGGCCAGTCCGGCCAGCGCGCCCGACAGCATGGCCGTGCCCAGCATCACGCGGTTGACCGGCAGGCCCAGGAAGCGCGAGGCGTGCGCGTTGGCGCCGACCGCGCGCATCTGGAAGCCGAACACGGTGTAGCGGTTCAGCAGCCACAGGCCCAGCGCCAGGCCGGCGGCCCACAGCAGGCCGGTGTGGGCGCGGGTGCGCTCGATCAGCTTGCCCAGCTCCAGGTCGGGGTTGAGCGCCACCGATTGCGGCCAGCCCATCGCCATCGGGTCTTTCATGGGGCCGTCCAGCATCATCGAGACGAACAGCAGCACGATGAAGTTGCCCAGCAGCGTGGTCACCACCTCGTCCACGCCCAGGCGCGTCTTGAGCAGCGCCGGGATCAGCAGCAGCAAGGCGCCGGCCAGCGCCGCCGCCAGCATCATGCCGCCGAACAGCGCCGGCAGGGGCAGGTCGAAGCCGGTGCCGTCGTGCAGGCCGCCCACCGCCACCGCGGCCAGCGCGCCCAGGTATAGCTGGCCTTCGGCGCCGATGTTGTAGAAGCGCGCGCGAAACGCCACGGCGCAGGCCAGGCCGGTCAGCATCAGCGGCGTGGCGCGCGTCAGGGTCTCGGACAGCGCGAATTTGGAGCCGAACGCGCCTTCGAACAGCAGCGCGTAGGTGCGGCCCACCGGCGCGCCGGCCCAGGCCACCAGCAGCGTGCACACCGCCAGCGTAAAGAGGATGGCCGCGATCGGGGCCAGGGCCAGCGCGGTGCGGCTGGGCTCGGGGCGGCGTTCCAGGATCAGTTTCATTCGAGAAATGCTCAGTAGAGGGGGCTTGGCGTCAGGCGCGCGTGCCCGTCATGGCCAGGCCGACGCTGGCGGGCGTCCATTGCGCGACGGGCTTGTCGGCGACCAGCTTGCCGCCGCACAGCACCGCGATGCGGTCGGCCAGCGCGAAGATCTCTTCCAGGTCTTCCGACACCAGCAGGATGCCGGCGCCGCGCCGGCGCGCGGCCAGCAGCTGTTCGCGCACGTAGGCCACCGCGCCGATGTCCAGGCCCCAGGTGGGCTGGTCGGCGACGATGAAGCGCGGTTCGCGCGCCAGGGTGCGGCCCAGGATCAGCTTCTGCATGTTGCCGCCCGACAGGCTGCGGGTGCGCACATCCAGCGAGGCGGCGCGCACGTCGAACTGCTTGGCCAGCGCCGCCGCATAGGCGCGGCCGGCCTTGGCGCGGATCAGCCCGAAGCGCGAGAAGCGCGGGTCCTTCAGGTCTTCGACGATGGCGTTTTCCCACAGCGGGCTGTCGCCGATCATGCCTTCGCCGTGGCGGTCCTCGGGAATGCGGCCCACGTGCGCGGCGGTCCAGCCGGCCGGCGTGGTGGGCGCGGCGGCGTGTTCGGGGCCCAGGCGGATGGTGCCGTCGGCCGGCTGGCGCAGGCCGGTCAACACCGACACCAGCGCCTGCTGGCCGTTGCCGGCGACGCCGGCGATGGCCACGATCTCATGCTTGTGCACCACCAGGTCCAGGCTGTCCAGGCGCGGCGCGCCGCCGCGCGGGTCGCGCACGGTGACCTGCGACAGCGTCACTACCGGCGCGGCCTGGCCGGCCGCCGCCATGGCTTCGGCGTGCGGCATGGCGACCTTGCGGCCCACCATCAGCTCGGCCAGCTCGGCCGGCGTGGTGGCGGCGGTCTCGCGCTCGGCCACCAGCTTGCCCTGGCGCAGCACCGCGACGCGGCGCGACACGGCCATGACCTCGTCCAGCTTGTGCGAAATGAAGATGACGGCCAGGCCCTCGTCGACGAAGCCGCGCAGCGTGGCGAACAGGTCCTGCACTTCCTGCGGCGTGAGGACGGCGGTGGGCTCGTCCAGGATCAGCACCTTGGCGCCGCGGTACAGCGCCTTGAGGATCTCGACGCGCTGCTTCTCGCCCACCGACAGGCTGCCCACGCGCGCGTCCGGATCCACGCCCAGGCCGAAGCGCTGGCCCAGTTCCACCAGGCGGCGGCGCGCCTGGCCGCGGCCCGAGGCCAGCTTCCACAGCGATTCGGTGCCGACCATGATGTTGTCCAGCACGGTCAGGTTGTCGGCCAGCGTGAAGTGCTGGTGCACCATGCCGACCCCCGCCGCCAGCGCGGCGTCGGGGCGGCCCGGGGGCAGCGGCTGGCCGAAGACTTCGATGCTGCCGGCGTCGGCCACGTAGTGGCCGAACAGGATCGACACCAGGGTCGACTTGCCGGCGCCGTTCTCGCCCAGCAGGGCCAGCACTTCGCCTTGCGCCAGCGTCAGCGAGACATCGTCATTGGCCGTCAGGCTGCCGAAGCGTTTGGTGATCCCTGCCAGCCGCAGGGCGAGAGGCGCTTGGTTCATCGTGCCGACGACTTGGGTTCTTTGTCGTTGACCTGCACGCTGAAGCTGCCGTCCAGGATGGCCTTCTGCTTGGCCTGCACCTTGGCGATCAGGTCGGCCGGGATCTTGTTTTCGAAGGTGCCCAGCGGCGCCAGCGACGAACCCTTGTATTTCATCAGCGAGTACTGGCCGAAGTCGGCGGCCTTGAACGTGCCGGCCTTGACTTGCTTGAGCGCCTCGTCGATGGTCGGCTCCATGCTCCACAGCGCCGAGGCCACCACGGTCTCGGGGTACTGCGGCTGGGTGTCGATGACGTTGCCGATGGCCAGCTTGCCGCGTTCCTTGGCGGCGTCCGACACGCCGAAGCGCTCGGCGTACAGCACGTCCGCGCCCTTGTCGATCATGGCGAAGGCGGCTTCCTTGGCCTTCGGGGGATCGAACCACGAGCCGATGAAGGTCACGGTGAACTCGGCCTTGGGGTTGATTTCCTTGGCGCCTTCGATGAAGGCCTGCATCAGGCGGTTCACTTCGGGGATGGGGTAGCCGCCCACCAGGCCGATCTTGCCGCTCTTGCTCATGCCGCCGGCGATCATGCCGGTCAGGTAGGCCGGTTCCTGGATGTAGTTGTCGAACACCGAGAAGTTGGGCTGCTGCGGCTTGCCCGAGGAACCCATCAGGAAGGCGGTCTGCGGGTAGTCCTTGGCCACCTTGCGGGCCGCGGCTTCGACCGCGAAGGCCTCGCCCACCACCAGCTTGTTGCCCTGCTCGGCGTACTGGCGCATGACGCGCTCGTAGTCGGCGTTGGTGACGTTCTCCGAAAAGGTGTATTCGATTTCACCCCGGTCGCGCGCGGCGGTCAGCGCCTTGTGGATGCGCGACACCCATTGCTGTTCCACCGGCACCGTGTAGATGGCGGCAACCTTGGTCTTGGCGGGCGCCTGGGCCTGGGCGCCGGCCGACAGCAGCAGCGCGCCGGCGGTGGCGGCGGCCAGCTTCAGCAGGCTGCGGCGGGCGATACCGCCGGCGGCCGGGAGGGAAAAGGATTTCATGCGGGAGTCTCCTTCGCGAGGATGGAACGGAAGTGGGGGAGATGGCGGCGATGTCCGGGCGTCGCGGCGCGGCACGCGTGGGCGGGCGGGGTCGAGGGCGTGGGATCGGTCATCGGATGGGGGGCGCGCCGGGCGGCGCGTCCCATCCGAATGGGCGGGTTCGCGGCCAGTCCTGGCGAAGCAAGTTGTATGCCATGCGGCATTCCCGCGGCAAGTCGGGGGAATCCGGATGGCCGGGCGGGATTATAGGCACCCCGGCGGGGAAACGTGGCACCGGCATGGTGCGCACCGTTGCGGTGCGTGGACACTTTGCGGGTGGAACAGCCCGTTGCGGCTGAAATGGGCCCGAAAGGCCCTGGAGGTCTATCGCCAGGCGGCCATCGGCGCGGCCGCGGGCCTAAAATTCCCCGCATAGCGCCGCGCCCGTGCGCGGCAAGCCGGAATCCATCATGCAAGACATTCAATTGCTGCTCGAGCAGTACGGCGGCTGGCTGGTCTTCGCCAACGTGCTGGTCGAGCAGGCGGGTCTGCCCGTGCCCGCCTATCCCATGCTGATCGCCGCCGGCGCCCTGGCCGGCGCGGCCGGCTGGCTGGTGCCGTGGCTGGCGGCCACCTGCGCCTGCCTGCTGGCGGACTCGCTCTGGTACGCGGCCGGCCAGCGCTACGGCTCGCGCCTGCTGGGCGTGATCTGCAGGATGTCGCTGTCGCAGGACTCCTGCATCCGCCAGACCCAGCGCCTGTATCTGCGCATCGGCGTGCGCGCCCTGCTGGTCTGCAAGTTCCTGCCCGGCGCCGGCGCCCTGTCCACCGTGATGGCCGGCCTGACCGGCACGCCGTACCGCCGTTTCCTGGCCTATGACCTGGTGGGCGCCATGATCTGGGCGGGATCGGCGCTGCTGCTGGGCGGCTTGTTCCAGGGCGTGGTCAACGACGTGCTGGACGTGCTTGGCACCTACGGCCCCATGGGGCTGGCCCTGCTGGCGGCGGTGCTGGCGCTGTACATCAGCGCGCGCGGTCTGCGGCGCTGGATCCTCAAGCGCAATCTGCGCGTGATTCCGCGGCTGTCGGTGGACGAGCTGATGCAGTGGCGCCAGGATGGCCGCCAGGCGCTGGTGTTCGACGTGCGGCCCGAGGCGGCGCGCGAGGCAGACCGCATCCCCGGCGCCATCGCCGTCGACCTGCGCGCGCCGCTGCCGGCGCTGGAAGCGGGCAGCGAAGAGGCCGACATCGTGGTCTATTGCGCCTGCCCCAACGAAGTCTCGGCCGCGATGCTGGCCGCGCGGCTGCGCGCCGCCGGCTACCCCAAGACCTGGGCGCTGCGCGGCGGCTACGAAGCCTGGGCGCGCCACGCGTACCCGGCCTGACATCGTGCCCGGGGGCGTGACGGCGGCCACCGGTCGCGCGCCGCGCGGGCGATCGGCCCGCGATCGTTCCCCTCTACCTCCACCCACCTGGATGCGGGCCTTTGGCGGACCGCGCCGGCGTCTGTCCGGGCCATGGGCGCCCGCGCGGTTTCGGTCCGCGCCCGGCGCCGCCACGGGCGCATAATGGCGCCATCGGCCCGCGCCTTTGACGGGCCAGGGAGACAGGCATGAAGTTGTTGTTCTTGGGCGCCGGCGGAACCGGCGGCTATTTTGGCGGCCGCGCCGCCCAGGCGGGCGCCGACGTGACCTTCCTGGTGCGCGAGGCCCGCGCCGCGCGCCTGCGCGAACAGGGGCTGCGCATCGAAAGCCCGTTCGGCGACGCCACGCTGCAGCCGCAATTGGCCACCGCCGACACGCTGACGGGCTTCTACGACGTGGTGGTGCTCAGCTGCAAGGCCTATGACCTGCAAAGCGCCATCGACGCCATCCGCCCCGCCGTGGGCCCCGACACCGCGGTGCTGCCGATCATGAACGGCGTGCTGCAATACGACGTGCTGGACCGCGAATTCGGGCCGCACCGGGTATTGGGCGGGCTGTGCCAGATCAACGCCACGCTCGGCCCCGAAGGCCAGGTGATCCACCTGGGCAAGCACGCCAGCATCGTCTTCGGCGAACGCGCCGGGCCTGCCCATAGCGCGCGCTGCGAGGCGCTGGCCGAGGCCCTGGCCGGCGGCGAATACGTCAGCCGCCTGAGCGAGGACATCCATCAGGACATCTGGGAAAAATACGTGTTCCTGACGACGCTGGCCGCCGCCACCTGCCTGATGCGCGGCACGGTCGGCCAGATCGCCGCCACCGACGACGGCGCCGACATTGTGCGCGGCCTGTTGCGCGAATCGCAGGCGGTTGCCGCCGCCAGCGGCCACGCGGTGCGGCCCGAGGCCGACGCCAACGCGCTCAAGATCCTGACCGATCCGTCCCAGGCCATGACCGCCTCGATGTTCCGCGACCTGCGCCAGGGTCTGCCGGTCGAGGCCGACCACATCGTCGGCGACATGGTGCGGCGCGCGCGCACGCTGGGGGTGGATTCCACCACGCTGCGCACGGCCTACACGCATTTGCAGGTCTACCAGGCGCAGCGCGCCGCTGCCTGAGGGCGTGCCTGGGCCCATTGGTGCACGGATTGCAAAAAACTCTTCCGCGCCCGTGGGTTCCGGGATCCGATCCGGCCGAATAGTATGGGTTTGCCTGTGCCCCGGACCACGCAGCGCCGCCTGTCGCGGCCATCGTCCGGGGCCCACCTACCAGGAGCAACACCATGAAAATCGCATTGATCGGAATCACGGGCCGCGTCGGCTCGCGCGTGGCGGACGAGCTGCTCAAGCGCGGCCACCAGGTCACGGGCATCGCCCGCAACCCGGGCGACGTCAACGCCCTGCCCGGCCTGACCGTCCAGCAGGGCGACGCCACCGACCCGCAGGCGCTGACGCCGCTGCTCAAGGGCCATGACGCCGTGGTCAGCGCCTCGCGCTTCGTGTCGGTCGACGCCAAGCCGCTGCTGGCCGCCGTGAAAAATGCCGGCGTGCCGCGCCTGCTGGTGGTCGGCGGCGCCGGCAGCCTGGAAGTGGCGCCCGGCAAGATGCTGATCGACACGCCGGAATTTCCCGACGCCTACAAGCCCGAGGCGCGCGCCGGTGTGGTGTTCCTGGACACGCTGCGCCAGGAAAACGTGCTGAACTGGACCTTCCTGTCGCCGGCGGCGCTGTTCGAGCCGGGCGAGCGCACCGGCACATTCCGCCTTGGCGATGACAGCCTGCTGGTCGATGCCGGCGGCAAGAGCTGGATATCGATGGAAGACTACGCCATCGCCCTGGCCGACGAGATCGAGACGCCCAAGCACTCGCGCCGCCGTTTCACCGTGGGCTACTGATTCCGTCCGCCCCGCCCTGGATCGCCCGACGCGGCTCCTTGGACCCAAGGGGCCGCGCCATTTTTCCGGCGAAAGCCGCAATGGCGGCAGGGTCGAATTGGCTGGTTTTGTTTGTAAACTGGCAAACCGCCAGCCGGCGTCACGATCCTCGAGTAGTCAGTATGAGCATGAAGTTCAAATCGTTGGCCCTTTGCCTGCTGCTGGCCGCCAGCTGTGTGGCGCCGGTACAGGCCGCCGCGCCGCAGTCCAACAAGGACATCGTGCTGGCGTTTTTCCGCATGATGTTCCAGGACCGCGAGATCGACGAGGCGGTGCGCCTGTATGTCGGCAAGAACTACATCCAGCACAACCCCTACATGCGCGACGGCGTCGAGCCGATGGTGGATTTCTTCCCGCATTACTTCGAGCAGCATCCGCAGGCCACGGTCGACATCAAGCGCGTCATCGCCGAGGGCGACCTGGTGATGATCCACAACCTGTGGCGCGAATCCCCCGAAGACCGCGGGCAGGCCGTGGTCGACATCTTCCGGGTCGAGAACGGCAAGATCGTCGAGCACTGGGACGTCAGCCAGGAAATCCCCGATAACCCCGCCAACAAGAACACCATGTTCTGAACAGGCTGCTCATGTCCGCCATCGAACCCGTCGACCTGCCGCGCGCCTACCTGCTGCTGAACCACGGCCCCACCGTGCTGGTCACCAGCGCCCACGGCGCCGAGCGCAACGTCATGGCCGCCGCCTGGGCCATGCCGCTGGATTTCAGCCCGCCCAAGATGCTGGTGGTGGTGGACAAGAACACCCATACGCGCACGCTGATCGAAGCCTCCGGCGAATTCGCGCTGTGCATTCCGTCGCGCGCGCAGGCGCAGGCCACCCTGCAGGTCGGCTCGCATTCGGGGCGCGACGAAGACAAGTTCAAGGCCAGCGGCCTGGCCACCTTCGCCGCCAGCAAGATCGGCGCGCCGCTGGTCGAAGGCTGCCTGGGCTGGCTCGAATGCAAGGTGGTGCCCGAACCGCACAACCAGCAGGCCTACGACCTGTTCATCGGCGAGGTGGTGGCCGCCTGGGCCGCGCCCGACGTGTTCTCCGGCAACCGCTGGCACTTCAATGACGACGCGCGCCGCTCGGTGCATTACGTCGCGGGCGGTTCGTTCTTCGCCACCGGCGAAGCGTTCTCGGTTGCCGATCCGGAGTAAGCCCATGCGCCGCGTCTACCTTGCCGGCTTCGATGTGTTCCTGCCCGACGCGGTGGCGCACGGCGAGCGGCTCAAGGCGCTGGCGGCCGCGCATGGCTTCGAGGGGCTCTACCCGCTCGACAACACGCCGCCGGCCGGTCTGTCCGGCGCCGCGCTGGCGCAATGGATCTACCAGGCCAACGCGGCGATGATCCAGCGCGCCGACCTGGTGATGGCCAACCTCAACCCGTTCCGTGGCGCCGAACCCGATTCGGGCACGGCCTTCGAGGTCGGCTACGCCATCGCGTTGGGCAAGCCGGTGTGGGGCTATACGTCGCAGGCCGGCAGCGTGCGTGAGCAGGTCGCCGTGGGCGTGGCCGCCGACGATGCGGCGCGCGCGGTGGACGCGCAGGGCTGCACGGTGGAGGACTTCGGCTTGAACCTGAACCTGATGCTGGCGTGCAGCGCCCGCATCGTGGTGGGCGACGCGGCCGACTGCCTGGCGCGCATGGCGCTCGGTTAGCGCGCCAGCGGCGGGCCGTCGGCGCCCGCCGTCATCCCCGGCTTCAGGCTGCGCTGGCGCGACTCGGCTGGCGGGTCGTGGCGCGCTTGGCCCGGGCCTTGACGCTGGCGGTCGGCGTGCCCAGGTATCCCATCACTGCGTCCACCACCGCCCGTTCCAGTTGCCGCGGATCGAACCCGGCCGGCGGCTCCAGCGCCACCGCGTGCACCAGCGACTCCATGATGCGCAACACCACGTAGGTCGCCAGCTCGCGGTCCTGCTGCGCGATTTCTTCGCGGTGCAGTTCCAGCAGGTGGCGCATGCGGCGGTGGATGTCCTGGTCGGCGCGGCTGTGGTCGCGCGGCTGGTCAAAGAGCGGGAATTCGCGTTCCAGCACGCGGTGCAGCGCCGGCTCCAGCAGGTGCGCATGCAGCGACGCGGCGACGATGGCCGCGACCCGTTCGCGCAGCGTGGCCGCGGGGTTGCCGTCCAGCACCTGGTCGATCAGCGCCAGCATCTGCTGGTCGTGGCGCTCGTGCAGCGCCGCGATCAGCGCGTTCTTGTTGGGGAAGTACTGGTACAGCGAACCGACGCTGACGCCGGCGGTCTCGGCGATCCGGTTGGTGTTGGTGCCGGCGTAGCCGTGCTCGGCCAGAACGCGAGCTGTCGCCTGCAAAATGGTGTCCACGGTCTGTTGCGAACGTTGCTGGCGTGGCGATTTACGGGGCTGCGGGATGGATGTCATGGAGTTCGGGGAAAGCGAGTTTCAAACCTGAGCACCGGCTCATAAAATTTCGATACGCAACTGGAATCGCGTCGAGCACCGGCCGATTATGCCATCGTCGATTGCGACGAGCGGGCCACACTGCGCCGTTTCTCCCCTTTCAAGGAATCCTCATGTCGACTTCATCGACGGCCACGGCGCTGCCCGCGGCCGGCGGGACCGCGCGTCCCGTTTTCATGCAGATATTGCCCCTGGCGCTGGCGGTCTTCGTCGGCTTTTTCATGGTCGGCCTGCCCATGCCGGTGCTGCCGCTGTACGTCGACGGCGTGCTGGCGCAGGGGGCGCTGGTGGTCGGCATCGTGGCCGGCCTGCAGTTCGCGGCGGCGCTGCTGTCGCGCGCCTGGTCCGGTTCGCTGGCCGATCGGCGCGGTGCCAGGCGCGCGGTGGTCACTGGCTTCCTGCTGGGGTCGGTGGCGGGTCTGCTGTACCTGCTGGCCAACGCGCAGGCAGCGCAACCGCGCGCGGCGCTGGCCGCGTTGATGGCCGGCCGCGCCCTCATGGGCTGCGCCGAAAGCCTGATCGTCACCGGCGCGCTGAGCTGGGGCGTGGGCCGCGTCGGGCCGCAGAACGCGGGCCGCGTGATGGCCTGGATCGGCGTGGCGATCTACGCCGCGTTCGGGTTGGGCGCGCCCGCCGGCATGCGCTTGTACGGCGCGGCCGGTTTTGAAGGCATCGCCTGGGCCACGGTGTTCATCCCGATGCTGGCGTTGGCGCTGGTGTTGCCGCAGCGCGGGGTGCCAGCGGCCGGCGGCGCGCGTACGCCGTTCTACCGCGTGCTGGGCATGGTGATGCTGCCGGGCCTGGGCCTGGCGCTGACCAGCGTCGGCTTTGGCGTCATTACCGCTTTCATCAGCCTGCTGTTCGCGCAGCGCGGCTGGGACGGCGCGGCGTGGATGTTCAGCCTGTTCGGCGTGGGCTTCATCGTGGCGCGGCTGTTCTTCGCCGGGTTGCCCGACAAGCTGGGTGGCGCGCGCGTGGCGCTGGTGTGCGTGCTGATCGAGGCGGCCGGCCAGTGGCTGATCTGGATGGGCCCGACGCCGGCGTGGGCGTTTGCCGGCGCGCTGTTGAGCGGCGCGGGTTATTCGCTGGCGTTCCCGGCGTTCGGCGTGGAAGCGGTGCGCCGGGTGCCGCCGGCCAGCCGTGGCGCGGCCATGGGGGCGTATGTGGCGTTCCTGGACGTGGCGCTGGGCATTGCCAGCCCCGTTGCCGGCTGGCTGGCCGGCGTGCAGGGCTACGGCGCAGTGTATGCGTTGGGGGGGGCGTGCGCGCTGGGCGCGGTGCTGGTGGCGATGGCGCTGCGCGGCCGGGCGGCCGCCGCGTAAGGCGGCGGCATTGCGCTGACCCGGCGGTGGCCCGGACCGGGCTGCCGCCTGGGGCTGGCGTATCGATTGACGATCAAGGCGCCCGCTGACGTGGGCGCCCTTTTACGTTCAGACCGTGGCGGCCATTTCCAGCACTTCGTCATCGACCGGCTGGGCCTGGCCGTCGCGCAGTTGCCGCAGGTGGTCGGCCAGTTCGGCGATGGTCAGGGCGACCAGGCCGTGCTGGGCGGCATAGCGCTCGAGCGCGGCGCCGCGCATCATGGTGCCGTCGGCGTTCATCAGTTCGCACAGCACGCCGGCCGGGCGCAGGCCGGCCAGCGTGGCCAGGTCGACCGAGCCTTCGGTGTGGCCGCGGCGGGCCAGCACGCCGCCGGGCTGGGCCCGCAGCGGGAAGACGTGGCCGGGGCTGACGATGTCGTCGGCCTGGGCGGTGGGCGAGATGGCGGCGCGGATGGTGGTGACGCGGTCCACGGCCGACACGCCGGTGCTGACGCCTTCGCGCGCTTCGATCGAGACGGTGAAGGCGGTGGCGAAGCGGCTCTGGTTGCGCTGGACCATGGGGGCGAGGTCAAGGCGGTCGAGGGTTTCGCCGGGCAGGCACAGGCAGACGATGCCGCTGCCGTCGCGGATCAGCTGGGCCATGACGGGTACTGTCAGCTTGTCGGCGGCGACGATTAGGTCGGCTTCGTTTTCACGATCGAAGTCATCCATGAGGATGACGGGACGGCCCAGGCGCAGGTGATGCAGGGCGCGTTGCAGGCGCACGGCGAAGGGCTGGGCGGCCAGGCTGGGGATGGGGGACTGCGGGGTAAGGGTAACGTTGGACATTGAAACGCTCTCGCGAAAAAGTGGGCGAAAAACGTTTCAGGGCTAATCGACAGCCGAACGCAAACCGAATGCCCGCGCGTGTGGGGCGCGGACAGGGGGCGTGTGACGGCACATCTTCTCTCATCCGGACTGTGACCGTCGGCTCTGGCATTTCACCAGATCTGCTGACCCCGGTGTCCTCCGTGAAGGACGCCGGGCGCTCGCGGGCTCGCCAAATTGCTTGGCATACCGCCGGTGGGGAATTTCGCCCCGCCCTGAAGACGTACTGCTTGTTTGTCGTGTTAACGACATCGGGGATTTTACGCTGGTCTTGGGGGTGGAGCTGAATATGCTTATTGCGCGTGGGGTTTTGGGGTTGGGTTCTTAAGACGCCGGGGGTGGCGGGGCTTGGAGGGAGCGGGGCTACGATTGCGGTCCGGAGCGTTCGCTCCGGACTGCCCCTGCCTCAACCTCGTCCGCCTTCGGCTCCCTTCGGTTTCCGTTGGGCGCATCTACACGCCCCGCTCCCCCCAAGCCCCGCCACCCCCGGCTCGGTCGGTTGTCACTTCACGGGCGTGGGGGCGGGTGGCTTGCTTGGCGTTTTGGCCAAGAGCCGGGCTGGGTCGGAGGGGGTTGCGGGGTCGCCAAAGGCGGCCGCGCGGGCGGCCTTCTTTGGCATTTGGGTGTGTTGCGTCGGGGCGGTGCCGGGTTGGCTGCCGGGCCGGCGTGGCGGCGCAGCGGCTGGCGTTAGGGATGGGCGTCGCGTGGTCTTGGTGATGGGTGGGCCGTAGATTCGGGCGGGGCGGGTATCGCCTCGGCCGCGGGCCGCATGGCGGTGGCGCGAGCGTGGTTGGGGCGGGCTGGATACCGGGTGTTGGGCGAGCGCAGCCGTTGTGGCTGTGCTGTTGGCGCCCGCGCCGCTTGCTTACTTCGTGGTTTCCGTTTCCGCTTCGGCCTTTTTCTTTTTCTTCTTCTTTTCGGGCAGCGCCAGCATGGTGCCGCGGCACGGCGGGGTGCCGCAGAGGCACTTGTAGCCTTCCTTCAGGGCCTTGGTGATGCGGCCGTCCAGGACCAGGCCGTAGTCGTAGGAGAGTTCCGTGCCGCGCGGGATGTCCTGCAGCGCGACGATGTAGACGCGCTTGCCGTGCTTGCCTTCCTGGGCTTCGCAGTTGGGCTCGCAGGAGTGGTTGATCCAGCGGGCGTCGTTGCCCTGGTCGCCGCCGTCGATGACGCGGCCGGAGCTGAGGGCGAAGAAGAAGGTGTGGAAGGGATCGTCGGGGTTGGTGGGGTGGCGGCGGTCGGCTTCCTTGGCGCTGATGCGGGCGCCGCCGTACTCGATGATGCGGGTGCCCGCGGGGATCTTGCGGGCGGCGAAGACGCCGTTGCCGTGCAGCTTGGAGCGGCGCACGACGTACCAGGGCTTGATGGGGGTGTCTTCGGAGGTCATTGAGTGGCGGCAGTGTGGCGGTGAGACGAAACAGAATTATATCGGCGCGCTCATGACACGATGACAGGCGTATAGTGGGCGCCGCCCCGTTATTTTGTTTACCCGCACCATGATTGTCCGTCCGCGGCCTTCCGCGCTGGCTTTGTTCTTTGTCTTGCGCGGTTCGATCATTCCCCGCATCTTCAGCCGCATCCTGGTCATTACGCTGCTGTCGTGCGTGGTGGTGTGGATGTACCACCGCCAATGGTTCTCGCCCACGCACCTGTCGGCGGTGCCGTTTTCGCTGTTCGGGCTGGCGCTGTCGGTGTTCATGGGGTTTCGCAACAACGTCTGCTACGACCGCTGGTGGGAAGCGCGCAAGCAATGGGGCGACCTGATCGTGCAGGCGCGCAGCCTGGCGCGCGAGAGCGCGGTGCTGTTGGCGGCCAGCACCGCCAATCCGGTGCAGGAAAGGCTGGTGCGGCGCTGCATCGGCTTCGGTTATGCGCTGGCGGCGCGGCTGCGCGACCAGGACGTGCTGGAAGCGGTGCGGCCCTGGGTGCAGCCGGACGAGCTGGACACGCTGGCCGGCAACCGCAATGTGCCCGACGCGCTGCTGCTGGCGATCAACCGCGACCTGGCGGCCTGCCTGCGGCGCGGGGAGCTGACCGACATTCTCTATCAGGCGCTGACCCAGCGCGTGGCGCAGTGCGCGGCGATCCAGGCCGCCTGTGAGCGCATCAAGTACACGCCGACGCCGTTCGCCTATTCGCTGCTGCTGCACCGCACGGCCTGGCTGTTCTGCCTGCTGCTGCCGTTCGGGCTGGTGGGCACGCTGGAATACCTGATGCCGGTGGCGGTCACCATCATCGCCTATACCTTCTTCGGGCTGGATGCGCTGGGTGACGAGCTGGAAGATCCGTTCGGCCTGGAGGAAAACGACCTGCCGCTGTCGGCGCTGGCGCGGGTGATCGAGATCGACCTGCTGGACGGGCTGGGCGTGCGGCCGCTGCCCGAGCCGGCGCAGCCGGTGGACTGCGTGCTGCGCTGACATCGCCGCGGCGCCGTGCATGCCGCGGCGGTGCGCCATGCGTGTGCGCGGGGACGAAGGACGCGTTGCCCTGCCCGTTCACGGCGCGTCCGCGCCGCCCTCGCCGCCCGTCCGCGCGTGCTCAACTGGCCGGCCCGTTCAGCGGCAGCATGGTTTCCTTCAGGCGGCGCAATACGAAGCAGGATTTGCTGTGGCGGATGCCGGGGATGCGGTACAGCTGCTCGCGCAGCAGCCGCTCGTAGTCGCGGGTGTCGCGCACGGCGATGCGGATGTAGTAGTCGTAGTCGCCCGACACCAGGAAGGCTTCCAGCACTTCCGGGATCTGCGCCAGCGCCCGGCCGAATTCATACAGCGTTTCCTCGCTGTGGCTTTCCAGAGTCACGTGGACGATGACCGTGTCCATGAAGCCCAGGCTGGCCGGGTCGATGTCGACCGTGTAGCCGCGGATCACGCCGGCCGCCTCCATGCGCTTGATGCGGTTCCAACAGGGCGTGGACGACAGGCCGACCGCCGCGCCGATGTCGTTGAGGCTGGCGCGGGCGTTCTCTTGCAGGACGCGCAAAATCGCCAAATCAAACTTGTCCAGGTTCATTTTCTTTGATTCCTCCGATCCAAAGATAAATTTACTGCGTTTGCCGGCAATTCGTGGAAAAGAAGATAAATATTCTCCCGGATTCCCAATAAGATGGATAGCATGAACGATCGCCTGCACCCCTCCGTCGCCGCCGCGCTTGCCGCCCCTGAAACTCCCCCCGCGAATGGGGCCAGGATTCTGCTGGAAACGCTGATTGCGCACGGCGTGGACACCGTGTTCGGCTATCCCGGCGGCGCCGTGCTGCCGCTGTACGACGCGCTCTACGCCGAGCCGCGCCTGCGCCACGTGCTGGTGCGCCACGAACAGGCCGCCGTGCACGCCGCCGAGGGCTATGCCCGCACCACCGGCCGCACCGGCGTGGTGTTCGTGACTTCCGGCCCCGGCATGGCCAACACCACCTCGGGCCTGCTGGACGCCATGTGCGATTCGATCCCGGTGCTGTGCATCAGCGGCCAGGTGGCCACCAGCGCCATCGGCACCGACGCCTTCCAGGAATGCGATGCCATCGGCATCTCTCGTTCGGTGACCAAGTGGAATACCCAGGTGCGTTCGGTGGAAGATGTCGCCAACGTCACCGCCCGCGCTTTCGAACTGACGCGCCAGGGCCGTCCCGGCCCGGTGCTGCTGGATTTCCCCAAGGACGTGCAACTGGCCGTGCCGCGCGACGCCGATGACGGCGAGCCTTATGCGCCCTCGCAACAGCGCCTGGCGGCGCTGCGCGCTCGGCGCCAGTCGGGCAAGCTGGCGCCCAAGCTGCCGCAGTCGGCCGTGCGCCGCGCCGCCGCGCTGATCGCCCAGGCCAAGCGCCCCATCTTTTACGGCGGCGGCGGGCTGGTGAACGCCGGTCCCGAGGCCTGCGCCGCCTTCACCGAATTGGTGCGCGCCACGGGCGCGCCCTGCACTCTGACCCTGATGGGCCTGGGGGCGTTCCCGGCTTCCGATCCGCAGTTCGTCGGCATGCTCGGCATGCACGGCACGGTCGAGGCCAACCTGGCCATGCACAACGCCGACCTGGTGGTGTGTATCGGCGCCCGCTTCGACGACCGCATCACCGGCAAGCTGTCCGAGTTCTGCCCGCATGCGCGCAAGATCCACATCGACATCGACCCCGCTTCCATCAACAAGGTGGTGCGGGTGGACGTGGCCCTGGTGGGCGACTGCCTGCCGCTGGTGCGCGCCCTGCAGGCCGAACTGGGCGGGCCGCTCGATGCGGCACGGCTGGCTCCGTGGTGGGCGCGGGTGCAGGCCTGGCGCGCGCAGGACTGCCTGGGCTATACCCCGGCGGCCGACGCCATCCTGCCGCAGCACCTGATGTCGCGCCTGAACGCGGCGCTGGCCGGGCGCGACGCCATCGTCTCGACCGACGTCGGCCAGCACCAGATGTGGGCCGCGCAATACCTGCGCTTCGACCAGCCGTACCGCTGGCTCACCTCCGGCGGCGCCGGCACCATGGGCTACGGCGTGCCGGCCGCCATCGGCGCGCAGGTCGCGCATCCGGACAAGACCGTGGTGTGCGTCAGCGGCGACGCCTCGGTGCTGATGAACATCCAGGAACTGTCCACCGCCATGCAGCACCAGACGCCCGTCAAGGTCGTGCTGTGCAACAACGGCTATATGGGCATGGTGCGCCAGTGGCAGGAACTGATCCACGGCGGCCGCTACAGCCACAGCTACAACGCTTCGCTGCCCGACTTCGTGGCGCTGGCGCGGGCCTTCGGCTGGGGCGCGGCGCGGGTCGAGGACCCGGCGCAACTGGACGCGGCGCTGGCCGAGTGCCTGGCGCACGACGGTCCCTACTTCCTCGACGTGGCGGTGACGGCGCAGGAGAACTGCTTCCCCATGATGCCGGCCGGCCATGGCCATCACAAGATGATGCTGGCCGAAGGCGTCTGGTACCAGGACGAGACGACCTGAGTCGGCGGTGATTGCCGGGCAGGCGGACATCCCTGCCGGGACCGCCGGAATGATGAAGGGGCCCTTTGCGGGCCCCTTCGTTTTTACGGCGCTGGCAGCGCGTCCTCAGAACTGGATCGACAGGCCGCCGTCCACCACCAGCACGTGGCCGTTCACGTACGAGGCCGCCTTCGACGCCAGGAACACCGCCGCGCCGGCGATCTCTTCCGGCTCGCCCCAGCGCCCGGTCGGGTTGCGCGCCGCGATGCGCGGGCCGACCCCCGGGTCGGCCACCATCTGCGCATTGGTCTCGGTGGCAAAGGTGCCCGGCGCGATCGCGTTGCTGGTGATGCCGCGCCCGCCGAACTCCGCCGCCAGCGCCCGCACCATGCCGGTCAGGCCCTGCTTGGCGGCCGGATAGACCGCGTCGCCGGCGCGCGCCAGCTCGCCCACCACCGAGGTGATGGCAATCAGGCGGCCGCCGCCCTGGCGCGCCATGCGCTCGGCGGCGTGCTTGGCCAGCAGGATGCCGGCCACCAGGTCGGTGTCGATCAGTTCGCGGATCTCGGCGGCGCTGGTGTCGGCCAGCGTCTTGCGGTTGCGCGCGCCGACGTTGTTCACCAGGATGTCCAGGCGGCCATGTTCGGCGTCGATGCGCGCGAACGCCCGCGCCATGGCCGCATCGTCGCTGACGTCGAAGGCCAGCGCGTGCGCGTCCAGGCCGTCGCCGCGCAGCGCGGCGGCGGTGCTTGCCGCGGCCTGCTCATTGCGGCCGTTGATCAGCACGCGCGCGCCGCAGCCGGCCAGCGCGCGGGCGATGCAGAAGCCCAGCCCGCGGGCCGAGCCGGTCACCAGCGCGACCTGGCCGCTCAGGTCGAAGTTGCGCAGATAGGGCAAGGAAGTCGTCATGGTCGCGGCTCGGTTCATTCGCGGAATTCGGGCGCCCAGTGCAGCAGCCGCCGTTCCAGCCAGGTGATGCAGTACACCAGCGCGATGCCGACGATGGACAGCAGCGTGACCGCGGCGAACATGTCGGTGGCGTTCAGTGTAGCCAGCGCGGTGATCATCAGGTAGCCCATGCCGGTGGTGGAGCCGACGAACTCGGCCAGCACCACGCCGATCAGCGCGAAGCTGATGGCGTTGGGCAGCGCGGCGAAGGTCCAGGCGGCGGCGGTCGGGATGCGCACGCGCCACAGGATCTGGCGCGGCGACCCGCCCAGCGTGCGGCAGAAGTCCACCAGCTCGCGCTCGACGCTGCGTCCGCCCTTGTAGGTGTTGAAGAACACCAGGAAGAACACCACGAACCACGATGTCACCACCTTGGACGCCAGCCCCAGGCCGAAGAACATGGTGATGAGCGGCACGAAGGCGATGCGCGGCATCGAGTTGAAGGCCACGATGAACGGGTTGAACACGTCCGCCAGGAAACGGCTGCGGCTGAGCGTCATGCCGACGATGAAGCCGCTGCCCACGCCCACCACCAGCCCGACCAGCGTGGCCTGCAGCGTCAGCCACAGGTGCGGCCAGACCGAGCGTGGCCCGGGCTGCAGCCATTCCCACAGCCGCAGCGCCACGCGCGACGGCTGGCTGATGAAGAACGGATCGAACAGCGTGTTCTGGGTAAACCACGGGATGCGCGTCAGCGTTTCCCAGGAGCCCAGGATGATGGCCAGGATCAGCACCTGCCAGAAGGTGATGCGCAGGCGCCGCAAGGTGCTGGCGCGGCGGTCCAGCCGCAGTTGGTCCTGCAGGGTATCGGTCAATTCGGGGGCGGTCATGGCGGAATCAGGCGGCGGCGCGGAACTGCTGGCCCAGCACGCTCCAGAGGCTTTGCACGTGGGTGACGAACTGCGGCGTCTCGCGCAGGGTGAAGACGTCGCGCGGATGCGGGATGGCGATGCGCTCGTCCAGCAGCACGCGGCTGGGCGGGCCGGACAGCACCACCACGCGGTCGGACAGCAGGATGGCCTCGTCCAGGTCGTGCGTGACCAGCACCACGGTCTGGCCCAGCTTGCGCCAGATCTCCATCAACTCGCGGTGCAGGTGGGTCTTGGTGTGCGTATCGAGCGCGCCGAACGGCTCGTCCAGCAGCAGGATGCGCGGCTCCACCGCCAGGCTCATCAGCAGCGCCACGCGCCGCCGCATGCCGCCCGACAACTGATGCGGAAAGGCGTCGGCGAAGGCCGTCAGGTGGCCCAGCTCCAGCAGCTCGGCCACCCGGCTGGCGATGCGCGCGGCCGGCACGCCCTGGAACTTCAGGCCCAGCGCCACGTTCTTCCTCACGCTGAACCACGGCAGCAGCGTGTCCTTCTGGAAAATGTAGCCCAGCGCCGGCGGCACCTGGCCATCGACCACCCGGCCGTCGACCATGATGCGGCCGGTGGTGGGCGGCAGGAAGCCGGCGATCATGTTCAGCAGCGTGCTCTTGCCGCAGCCCGAGGGGCCGACGATCGACACGAACTCGCCCGCCGCGATCTCCAGGCTGACCTCGCCCACCGCGTGGGTAGTGCCCTGGCGCGTCTGGTAGGCCTTGCCCACCCGGTCCAGCGTGATCATCACAGGCCTCGCGCTTTGCGCACGAAGCTCATGTCGACGCACTTGGCGTACGGCACGGTCTTGATCTCGTCGTTCGAGAACTGGCGGCCGTCGCCCATGATCGCGGTCATGCGGTTGTAGGCGTCCTCGGTGATGAGGTTGTCCTTCAGAAATACCGTGTCCTTGTACACGCCCAGCGTCTTCTCGATGGCGGCGCGCGGGAAGGCGTTCAGATAATCGTCGTAGATCACGTCGGTGATCTCGGCGGCGCTATGGGCCGTGATGAAGTCCTGCGCCTTCACCAGGCCGGTGACGAAGGCCTGCACGGTCTCGGGCCGCTTCTGGATGGTGTCCTGCAGCGTCAGCGCGGCGATGCCCGGCACGTCGCCGCCCATGAATTCGTTCCACGAGGCTTCCGTGGTGGCGTCGAAGATCGGCACGCCCCAGCCTTCCTGCCGGGCCTGTTCCATCATCGACATGGTGGCCATGCTGGCGGCCACCGAGCCGGTCTTGAGCGCGCCCAGCATGGTGGCCAGGTCGCCCAGGGGGCGGATGTCGACCTTGTCGGCCACGCCCGCCTTCTGCATCAGGTACAGCGCCATCAGCCAGGTGCTGGACTGCGGCTGGGTCGCGCCCACGCGCTTGCCGGCCAGGTCCTTGAGCGACTTGATCTTGCCGCTGTCGAAGTCCTCGCGCCGCACGATCACGTTGGCGTAGGTCAGCTTGCGGTCGAAGCCGAACACCAGCGTGGCCGCCTTGCCGGCCAGCGTCAGGGCCGGCGCGGCGGTGGCGGCGGTGGCGCCGAAGGCGATCTGGCCGGCCGCCAGCAGTTGGTTGGTGCGCGGGCCGCTCTGCGAATTCAGGTACTCGACCTCCAGGCCCCCTTCGCCGAAATAGCCCTTCTTGAGCGCCACGTAGCCGGCCGCGAAGAACGGGTCGATACTGCCCTGCCCGTAGACCACGCGGCCCAGCTTGGGCTGGGCGAAGGCGACGCGCCCGCCGATCAGGGTGACGCCGGCCAGCGCCCCGGTTGCGGCCAGCACGCGGCGGCGGGTGGTGAAGTGGGGGCTCGTGCTCATGTCTTCCTCGGTCTCGAACGTGTGTGGTTGTTTGGCGTCAACAATACCGCAGCGGCGCCTGCCGTCCAACAATGGAAAACGCCCGGTTGCCCGGGCGTTCTCGTCGTGCCACGCAAGTGTAGACCGCGGCGGCTTACGCCGCGGTTTTCTTGGGCGCGGCCTTCTTCACGGCCTTCTTGGCGGCGGTCTTGGTCGCCGTCTTGGTGGCCGTTTTCGTGGCGGTCTTGGTGGCGGTCTTCTTCACCGCGGCCTTCTTGGCCGGCGCCTTCTTCGCCGCCGTCTTGGTGGCGGCGCCGGCGGTCTTGGCCGGGGCGCGGCCGCGGCCAGGCTTTTCCGGACGCGGTTCGAACTCGAAGCCGATCTTGCCGTCGGGCTGGCGCACCAGGAAGGCCTTGAACTTGCGGTTGGTGCGGCTGGACACGAAGCCGTCGAGCAGGTCGGTGCGGCCGTCGGTCAGCAGCTTTTCCATCTGCTCGCGCGAGATTTCCTGCTGCAGGATGACCTTGCCCGAGCGGAAGTCGCAGCTCTTTTCAGGGCCCACCGACTTCTCGCAGACGTAGCTCATGCCGTGCTCGAACACGCGCGACTGGCACTTGGGGCAGTTGCCCACCGGCGTGTGGCCGGAGAAGTCCACCGCCTCGTTGTCGTCCTCGTCGTTCTGGCCGAAGTCGAATTCCAGCTTGTACTCGCCGCTGATGCGCAGGATGGCGGCGAACGGCCGGCCCATCTTGCTGATGAAGCCCTGCAGCGGACCGATCTCGCGCTTGGCCAGCAGTTCCTCGACTTCCGGCAGCTCGAAGGTGCGCCCGCCCGGATGCTTGCCGATCGAGAAGTCGCAGTTGGTGCAGGCGTAGCGGCGGTAGTTTTCCTTGACCACGCCGCCGCACTTGGGGCACGGCGTCTGCAGCGTGGCGTAGTCGCCGGGCACCGTGTCGCGCTCGTATTCCTTGGCGCGCTTGACGATCACCTGCGTCATCTGGGCGATCTCGCGCATGAAGGCCTGGCGGTCCAACGCGCCCTGCTCGATCTGCTTGAGCTTGTGTTCCCATTCGCCGGTCAGCTCGGGCGAGGTCAGTTCCGACACGTCCAGGCCCGACAGCAGCGTCATCAACTGGCGCGCCTTGGCGGTCGGCACCAGGTCGCGGCCCTCGCGGCGCAGGTAGACCTCGTTGAGCAGACCTTCGATGATGGCCGCGCGGGTGGCCGGCGTGCCCAGGCCGCGTTCGGACATGGCCTCGCGCAGTTCCTCGTCGTCCACCAGCTTGCCGGCGCCTTCCATGGCCGACAGCAGCGTGCCTTCGTTAAAGCGCGCCGGCGGCTTGGTGGTCAGGCCCACGGCTTCGACGTCCTCGGTGCGCACGGTCTCGCCGTCGCCCACCGGCACCAGGTTGGCGTCCTCGCCCTGGGCTTCCTTGCCGTACACGGCCAGCCAGCCCGGATTGACCAGCACCTTGCCGTCGGTGCGGAAGCGATGGCCCTGCACCTCGGTCATGCGAGTGGTGACGCGGTATTCGGCGGCCGGGAAGAACACCGCCAGGAAGCGCTTGAGCACCAGGTCGTACAGCTTGGCCTCGGCCTCGCTCAGGTCGTGCGGGATCTGCAGCGTCGGGATGATGGCAAAGTGATCCGACACCTTCTTGTTGTCGAAGATGCGGCGGTTTGGCTTGACCCAGTGCTGGCTGACCACGGTCTGGGCATGGCGCGACAGACCGCCGACGGCATTGGAGCCGCCCGTGGCCAGCGCGCGCATGGTTTCCTGCACCGTGCCGATGTAGTCCTCGGGCAGATAGCGCGAATCGGTACGCGGGTAGGTCAGCGCCTTGTGGCGTTCGTACAGGGTCTGGGCCAGCGCCAGGGTGGTCTTGGCCGAGAAGCCGAAGCGGCCGTTGGCCTCGCGTTGCAGCGAGGTCAGGTCGTACAGGGCCGGCGACATCTGGGTCGACGGCTTGGATTCCTCGGTGACGCTGCCTGGCTGGTCGCGGCAGGCGGCCACCACGCTCTGGGCGGCGGCCTGCGACCACAGGCGCGACTCGCGCTTCTCGGGGTCGCGCTCGTCCTTCTTGAAGTCCGGATCGATCCAGCGGCCTTCGTACAGGCCGGCGGCGGCTACGAAAGTGGCGCGCACTTCCCAGTAGTCGCGCGGCACGAAGCGGCGGATGCGTTCCTCGCGCTCGGCCACGATGGCCAGCGTGGGGGTCTGCACCCGGCCCACCGGCGTCTTGAAGAAGCCGCCGTCCTTGCTGTTGAAGGCGGTCATGGCGCGCGTGCCGTTGATGCCCACCAGCCAGTCGGCTTCGGCGCGCGAGCGGGCGGCGGCCTCCAGCGGCTTGAGCTGGCTGTCGTCGCGCAGGTTGGCGAAGGCCTCGCGGATGGCGGCCTGCGTCATGGACTGCAGCCACAGGCGCTGGATCGGCTTCTTCACGCCCGCATACTGAATGATGTAGCGGAAGATCAGTTCGCCCTCGCGCCCCGCGTCACAGGCGTTGATGATGGCATCGACATCCTTGCGCTTGGCCAGGCGCACCAGCAACTTGAGGCGTTCGGCCGATTTCTTGTCGGTTGGCCCCAGCTCGAATTCAGGCGGAATTACGGGCAGGTGCGTGAAGCTCCACTTCCCCTTGACCGGATCGTTGGGCGCGACCAAGCTAAGCAAATGCCCGATGCTGGACGCCAGGACGTAACGTTCGCTTTCAAAATAGTCGCCCTCGCGCGCGAAGCCTCCCAAGGCGCGTGATATATCAAGGGCCACCGAGGGCTTCTCGGCAATAATCAGCGTTTTATTCATGTGTATCCAGTGGCGGCAGACCCGCCGTAGTAGCGCGGATAATAAGATCGGAGTTTCGCGATATGCAAGTCGGCATTGAACGGCAAGTGGGATCGGAACTTCACGCATGGCGCCAATTCCTGGCGCGCAGCACCCTCTGGCTGGGGGTCCTGCTGCTCGGCAGCGCCGCCATTTGCTGGGTTGCCGCGAACTGGCAGGACATGACCAAAGTGCAGCGTTTCGCCGGGGCGCAGGGGCTGTTGGCCCTGTGTGCGCTGGCCGCGGCATGGACCGGGTTGCGCCTGCGCGGCACCCCGGGCGTGCGCCGCAGCATCCCCGGCGCGCTGCTGGCCCTGGCCGGCATCCTGCTGGGCGCGTTGCTCGCGTTATTGGGTCAAACTTACCAGACTGGCGCCGATACCTGGGAATTGTTCGCCTGGTGGGCGCTTCTGCTGCTGCCCTGGGCCCTGGCCGCGGCCAGCCAGGCGGTGTGGCTGCTGTGGGCGCTGGTGACCAATGTGGCCCTGGTCCTGTGGCTGGGCGAGCGGGCCTTCACCTGGTGGCTGATTCTGGGCGGTCCCCAGGTTGCCAGCCTGATCGTGGCGGGCTGGAACCTGGCGCTGCTGCTGGCTTGGGAACTGGCCGCGCACCGCTGGCGCGCCAGCACCTTGGTCGGGCCGCGGGTCCTGGCGGCGCTGGTGATCAGCGCGCTGGTGACGGCACTGGTGTTCGGCCCGATGGTGACGGTGCTGGTGATCGGCAACGGCATGTCGCGCGGCCTGGGCGCCGTCAACGGCCTGGCCTGGATCGCGGTGACGCTGGGCCTGGGTTTCTATTACCAGCGCGGCCGCCGCGACCTGGTCATCCTGGCCATGCTGGTGGCTGGCGTCATCTGCGTGTCGCTGCGCATCGTCGGCGAATGGCTGCTGCGCCTGGAGCCCGGCGTCTGGGCGGCCCTGCCCCTGGCGGCGCTGCTGATGGCCGAAGGCGTGTGGGCCGCGCGCTGGCTGCGCGGGCTGGCCCAGCCGCCGCGGGCCGCCGCCGCTGCCGCGCCCGCC
>NZ_JCBANN010000046.1:0-44402 GCF_059761975.1 Achromobacter sp. 46006 | reverse complement strand
CAAGCACACGTGTGGCGATCCACAGAGCTGTCGGACGTATAGACGCGGCGGGGGGGGGAGCCGGCGCCCGGCCCTGCGCCGGGGGGGGCGGGGGGCGCCGCACCCCCGCCCGCCGGCGGCGAAACCACGCTGTCGGGTTGCTCGTCCACCACGCTGAATTCGCTTTCGGCGCGGGCGAAATCGTCGCGGTCCTTCACCAGCAGCCAGGGCGGTTGCTTTTCGGATTCGCGGCCCTTCATCCGGATCAACGCCCAGCGGCCCCGCAGCTTCTCGCCCTGCAGGTCGAACTTCAGGTGCCCGCGCCGGTAACCGTCGGCCGGATCGCCCACCGGCGTCCAGGTGCCGCGATCCCAGACGATCACCTTGCCGGCGCCATACTGCCCTTGCGGGATCTCGCCCTCGAAGCGGTTGTAGGCGATGGGATGATCCTCCACCTGCACCGCCATGCGCTTGACCGAGGGGTCGTAGCTGGGCCCCTTGGGCACGGCCCAGCTCTTCATCGCCCCATCCAGCTCCAGCCGGAAGTCATAGTGCAGCCGGCTGGCCCAGTGCTTCTGGATCACGAAGGCGCGCGCGGCCTCGTTGGGCTGGCCGCCGCCGGCCGGCTCCGGCGTGGCCTTGAAATCGCGCTTGGCTCGGTACTTCGCCAGGGCATCGGTCATGGTCACGCCGCCTTGCGGGTCTTGGCCGAGGCGCCGGCCTTGCCCGCCGCCCTGCCCGCCGCTTTCCCGGCGGCCTTGCCGCCAGCCGTCTTCGAGGTGGTCTTTGCCGCCGTCCTGGTCGCCGTCTTCCTGACCGCCTGCGGCCGGCCCTTCTTCGCAGCGGTGCGGCGCGCGGCCCCGTTCGGCGCCTTGCCCTGCGCCCGCCCCGTCAGGCTGCGTTGCAGCAATTCGGTCAGGTCGATGACGTTATCCGCATAAGCCGGCGATTCCTCCCGCGGTTCGATCACCGTCTCGGTCTTGCCGGCCTTGACCTTGCGCGCCACCAGGTCCATGACGGCGGCCTTGAACTCGTCCTTGTACTGTTCCGGGTCCCAGTGGCCGGACATGTCATCGACCAGCATGCGCGCCATCTTCAATTCGCTGGCGCTGGGGGCCGAGGCCTTGGCGCCAGACTTGGGCAGGTCCAGGTCGTCGACGGCCTTGACCTCGTCGCCCCAGCGCATCAGGTTCAGCACCAGCGCATCGCCCGCCGGGATCAGCGCCGCCAGGTGCTGCTTGGTCTGGATCACCACCCGGGCAATGCCGATCTTGCCGGCCTTGGCCAGCGTATCGCGCAGCAAGGCGTAGACCTTCTGGCCCTTGTCGATCGGCGCCAGGTAGTAGGGCCGCTCCAGGTACAGGAACGGCACCTCGCCGGCCTCGACGAATTGCTGGATCTCGATGGTCTGGGTGGTGCGCGGATAGGCGTCGGCGATCTCTTCGGGCGAAATGACGACGTAGCGGCCGTCTTCGTACTCCACGCCCTTGACGATATCGTCCTTGTCGATCTCCTTGCCGGTGCGCTTGTTGATGCGCTTGTAGCCGACCGGATCCATCGAGCGCCTGTCGAGCCAGTCGAAGTCGATGCCCGATTCGGTGGTGGCCGTGTGCAGGCCCACCGGGATATGCACCAGCCCGAACGAAATCGCGCCTTTCCAGATGGTTCGCGTCGCCATGATGCCGCTCTCCTTCGGGGCGCCGCTGCCGCCCCGTCCGCTGTTTGGGTTGACCGCCTGCCTGCATTGTCGCAGCGCTGGGCGTGCGCGCCAACGCCGGCATGATCTTGCCCCCCAGCAAGCGGCGTGCCCGCGTGCCGACGGCCCCCCGGGCCGCTACGACTGGCCGGCGTCGTCCTCGCGCGTGGCGCGCAGCTTCTTCCACAGGGTCGTGCGCGAAATGCCGAGCCGCTTCGCGGCGCTGCCCAGGTGTCCCCCGGACTCGGCGATGGCCTGCTGGATCGCGCGCTGTTCGGCATGGCTGCGGCGGGTCGCCAGGTCGGCCGCGCCACCCAGCTTGAGTTCGGGAAACAGGTCACTGGCGGTCAACTCGGGACCGTCGGCCATGACCGCGGCCCGTGCGATCCGGTTCCGCATCTCGCGAATGTTGCCCGGCCAGTCATGGTCGCCCAACGCCCGCAGCGCCGCGGCCGAGAATCGCTTGCCCACGGCCTGGGGCGACTCTTGCAGCAGGGCCAGCGCCAACGGTTCCAGGGCCACCGGCCGTTCTCGCAGCGGCGGCAACACCAGGCGCGCCACCGCCAGGCGGTAATACAGGTCCGCCCGCAAACGCCCTTCGGCCACCTCGGCGTCCAGCGGGCCGCAGGTGCTGGCAATGATGCGGCAGCGGGTCTGGCGGCTCTGGATTTCACCCAGCGGCCGGTACTCACCGTTTTCCAGCACCCGCAACAGCGCGGACTGGGTCTTGGGGGCCAGTTCGGCCACCTCGTCGAGATAGAGCGTCCCGGCCTGCGCCTCGGAAAAAAAACCTTCTCGCGAGGCGTTGGCGCCGCTGAATGCGCCCTTCGCGTGGCCGAACAACAGACTCTCGGCCAGCTCGGGCGTGATCGAGGCGCAATTGACGGCCACGAACGGCCCCGCCGTAAACGGCGAGCGGGCATGCGCATAGCGGGCCGCCCGGTCCTTGCCTGTCCCGGTTTCGCCTTCCAGCAGCAGCGGCAGCGAACTGGCCGCCAGGCGTTCGAGTTCGCGCGCCAGCGGGCTCGCCGGATCATCGAAGCGGAAGGGATTGTCGCGCACTTCGCCCGGCGCGCCGGCAGGCTGCGCCGCGATCACCGCGCGCATGCGCGCCACCAGCGCGTCCGTATCGTAGGGCTTGGTCAGGTAATCGTTGGCGCCCGCGGCCACCAGCCGGACCGCCTGCGCGATCTCGCCATAGGCGGTGGCGAACACCACGGTCGCCTGCGCCAGATAGGGAATCAGGCGCCGGTACAGGTCCTCGCCGGAACCATCCGGCAGACGGATGTCCGCCAACACGAAGGCGGGGCGCTGGCGCGAGCGGCGAAACCACTCCACTGCCTGTGCGCAGCTCTGCACCCACTGCGTGGAAAACCCTTCCAGCCGCAATCGCTGCAGCAGGGCGCCGCCCAGCACCTGGTCGTCTTCGATCAGCAATATCTGAATATTGTCGTTCACGCCGGCTTTCCTTCCTGATACAGCGGAATGCGCACCGAGATGCGCGTTCCTGGTCCCGGGTGGCAGACCCGCACGCGGCCCTGCAGGGTCCGCACCAACTCGGCGACGATCCCCAGGCCCATGCCATCGCCTCCGGCGGGCCCGCCTGCCAGCGCGGCATGCGCATGCGGCGGCAGGCCGGCGCCATGGTCGGTCACGTGCAGGCTCAGGCAGCGCGGGCCGGCACGGGCCACCGCAAGGACACGCCCCCCCGGCGGCGATGCCTGCACCGCGTTCAATACCAGGTTGAGCAGCACCTGGCGCACCGGTCCTGCCGGCAGCGGCAAAGCCGCGTCGTCCATGCCGGCGCAGGTCAGCACGACCTGCACCGCGCCCCGCGTCGCCTGCGCCCTGACCATCAGGCGGATATCCTCGATGTCCGCCCGGCACAACTGGGCAGCCCCGGGCCGGAACGTGCGCAGGCTGGCATCGACCACCGCCTGCAACGCCTCGACCCCGCGCTCGATGAAGCCCAGCGACTCCTGCCGCACCTCGGCGCGATCGCCGAACTGCCGCAAGGTCTGCACGGCGGTGCGCAGCCCGCCCAGCGGATTGCGCACCTCGTGCGCCAGCGCCGCCGACATGCGGCCGAGCATCGCCTCGCGCTCGATGTGCGCGTGGCGCTGGGCGAAGGCCTCGCGCTCGCGCACGCTCGCCACCATCCAGTTATAGGCGGCAAGCAGTTCCTGCAACTCCGGATCGCCGGTGCGCACCGCCATCTCGCGCGGCTGGTCCTCGCGGCCGGCGCGCAGCGCCTGCGTCAGCGAGATGATGGGGCGCTGCAACCGCCGCGCCATGCCATAGCACAGCGCGGCGCCCAACAGGCTGACGGCCAATCCCACCAGTCCCAGCTCGAGCGCCAGTTCGCGCCGCTGCTGCAGGAATTCGCTGACGTCCAGGTTGGCCACCAGCGTCCCCAGCCGCGGCTGCGCGCTGTCGAGCAGCCGCCAGGTCCAGACGCCTTCGGAACGCAGGCTGACCAGGCTGCCGGATGCGCCCTGCAATGCCGCCAGGGGCACGGGCTCCACTTCCGGATAGCGCGCCACGTGCGCCAGCAGGCGGTGATCGGCCGTGACCACCGCCAGGGTGCGGTCCACCACCCCCAGGTGCGTGTCGAGCGCGCGATTGAGCACGTCGGTCATCTGGCCGCCGTCGTTGGCGCGCACCGCCGGCAGGATCGCCGCCGATAGCCCGTCCAGGTAGACCTGGCCGAGATTGGCGACCTGCCTGTCGAACTGGCGCGACAGGCCGTGCAGCGCCAGCGATATCAGCGCGGCGGAGATCACCAGGAACAACAGGGAAACCGCGAGCGGAATCCGCGCGGTGAGCGGCAAGCGAAGCATGATCGGCGCGCATGACAGCAAAAACGTGATTATGCCGTGGTCGCTTGCACCGTCCAATTTGCAAGATTTCGCAAATGCGTCCACGGCAGGCAAGAATCGTGCCGACACTGGTTTACCGCGTATTTCATCGGGAAATGTTCACTTTCGTGAACATCTAGATATAGCGCTGTTCACCCTGCGTTACGCACCCGCGCGCCAACACCCTCGGCCTCATGGTTATCCCGCAAACAGGGGGGTGCCGAACGAAAGCAAAATGCAAGCCGCCCTCCTTAAAGTCCCGGCTCCCCGGGTCATGCGCCGCA
Organism: Achromobacter sp. 46006; assembly: GCF_059761975.1. Classification (NCBI taxonomy): domain Bacteria; kingdom Pseudomonadati; phylum Pseudomonadota; class Betaproteobacteria; order Burkholderiales; family Alcaligenaceae; genus Achromobacter; species Achromobacter sp. 46006. The sequence continues at coordinate 39,585 of NZ_JCBANN010000046.1, read as the reverse complement.
CGGCCCGCGGTCTTGTCATCCACAAAAAACGGGGAGCACGCCATGGGCAGCACCATATTCTCAAGAAAGCGCGATCTATGGGGAGGCGCATTCATCGCCCTCTGCGGCGCGTTGACCCTCTTCGAGGCCACCTCATACAACATCGGCGAACTCGCCCGCATGGGCCCGGGATACTTCCCGATGCTGGTGGGATGCTTCCTGGTCGCCCTGGGCGTGCTGATCCCCCTCAGCCCCGACCCCGATGAAATGCGGGAAGAGCAGCTCGAAGAGCAACTGCCGCAGCCGACCCGGCGCGAACGCCTGCGCGGCATGGCCTGCATCGCCGCCGGCATCGCGCTGTTCATCGTGCTCGGCCAGCACCTCGGATTCCTGCCGGCGACCTTCGCCCTGGTGTTCGTTTCCGCGCTGGGGGATACGTCCAACACGTACAAATCCGCCGCCATCCTGGCCGCCGCCATGACGCTGTTCGGCGCGATCGTCTTCTCGTGGGCGCTGCAACTGCAGTTCCCGATGCTGCGCTGGGGGTAAGCAATGGAATTGCTCGATAACGTTCTGCACGGCTTCTCCGTCGCCTTCCAGTGGGAAAACCTGCTCTGGTCGCTCTTCGGCGTCTTCATGGGCAACATGATCGGGGTGCTGCCCGGCATGGGCGTGCTGGCCGCGATCTCCATCCTGCTGCCGCTCACCTACGCCATGACGCCGGTGGCGGCGCTGATGATGCTGGCCGGCATCTACTACGGCGCGCAGTACGGCGGAGGCATCACCTGCATCCTGCTGAATCTGCCCGGCACGCCGTCGCACGCCGTCACCTGCCTGGACGGCAACCCGCTGGCCCGGCGCGGCAAGTCCGGCTCTGCGCTGTTCATGCTGGTGCTGGCCTCGTTCATCGGCGCCAGCGTCGGCATCATCATCATGATCCTGTTCTCGCCGCTGCTGGTGGAAGTCGCCTTCCAGTTCGGTCCGGCCGAGTATTTCTCGATGATGATGCTGGGGCTGTTCGCCGGCGCGACCCTGGCCAAGGGCTCGGCTATCAAGGGCGTGGCCATGGTGTTCCTGGGCCTGCTGATCGGCGTGGTCGGCACCGACGTCAATACCGGCACCATCCGCTACGCCTTCGGCGTGATCGAACTGAGCGATGGCGTGCAACTGGTGGCGCTGGCGATGGGTCTGTTCGGCCTGGCCGACTTCTTCGCCAACGTCAACCGCATCGGCCGGGCCACCACGGTCGGCGGCGCCGTCAAGATGTCCGTACGGCCCGAGCCGGGCGACATCAAGCAATCGGCGATGCCGATCGCGCGCGGCAGCGCCATCGGGGCGATCCTGGGCATCCTGCCGGGCACCGGCGCGACCATCGCCTCGTTCATGTCCTACGCCGTTGAAAAGCGCGTATCCAAGACTCCGAGCCGCTTCGGCAACGGCGCCATCGAGGGCATCGCCGGCCCCGAGGCGGCCAACAACTCGGCCGCGCAGACCAGCTTCATCCCCACCATGAGCCTCGGCATCCCGGGCGACTCGGTGATGGCCCTGATGCTGGGCGCGCTGATCATCCACGGCATCCAGCCCGGCCCGCAGATGGTGACCGAGCACGCCGACCTGTTCTGGGGCCTGATCGCCAGCTTCTGGATCGGCAACGTCATGCTGGTCGTCATGAACCTGCCCCTGATCGGCGTGTGGGCCAAGCTGCTCAAGGTGCCGTACAAGTATCTGTTCCCGTCGGCGCTGTTCTTCGTCTGCGTCGGTGTCTACAGCACCAACAACAGCCTGTTCGATGTCGGCATGGTGCTGGTGCTGGGCATGGTCGGCTACCTGTTCCTGAAGCTGCATTTCTCGCCCGCCCCGCTGCTGCTCGGCTTCGTGCTGGGGCCGATGGTCGAAGAGAACTTCCGCCGCGCCCTGCTGCTGTCGCGCGGCCAGTTGAGCATCTTCATCGACCGCCCGATCAGCGCCGCCTTCGTCTATGCGATCTTCGCGCTGGCACTGTGGCTGGCCTACTCCACCGTCCGCAACCGCTATAAGGTGCGCGCGATGGAGCAGCAGGCCCAATCCTGATCGTCAACACAACGCAAGACCCCGGGGCCGCCGCCAGGCGGCCCCCGGCGCAACACCGGGAGTACGCCATGAGATCGCACGATGCTTACGGCCATGCCGCCACGGCCATGCCGATCGCGCGCGGGCTGTCGTTCGTGGAGCTGATGGAATTGCTGGAATTCAGCCAGCTGCGCTTCGAGGCCCCCGCCACGGACGCCTGCGCCACGCTCATCGGCACCCAGGAGTGGCGCTGCGGCCTCGATGGCGCTGCCCTGGCGCCATCCGCCATCTACATCTGCTCGACGCTGGAAGCCCTGCGCGACGCCGTACTGCCTCCCGCCGACGCCCGCCTCGAAATCGACATGCCGTCGCTCGACCTGGTCCGCCTGATGGCCACGATGCCCCGGCAGGCCACGCCGCTGCCGCAACCGTGCCTGCGCGTCGACCTGCAAGCGCTGGTGCGCCGCGTGCTGGTGCCGGCCGATGCGCCCCCGCACCTGTATGATCTGGTACGACATGTGGTGATGGCGCGGCTGTGGATCGAGGTCGCGCGCATATGAAAAAATGTCTATGAAGGAATCTCGCGCGTGACCGACAAGCCGATTGAGATCATTGCCGCGGTCGTCTTCGCGATCGCCCTGCTGCACACCTTCTCCGCGCCTCTTTTCCTGCGCCTGGCGCACCGGAGCAAACGCCATGCCGGGCTGCTGCACCTGCTTGGCGAAGTCGAGGTGGTGTTCGGCTTCTGGGCCGCCATCCTGCTGGTGCTCATGGCCCTGGCCGCCTCTGGTGACGCCGCGCTGGCCTACGCGGAATCGCGCAACTACACCGAGCCGGCCTTCGTCTTCGTGGTGATGGTGATCGCGGCGTCGCTGCCGGTGCTCACCGCGGTCATGCGGCTGGTGAATCGCCTGGCCAGGCTGATCCCGGTCGCCGACCGGACCGCCAAGGCCTGGCTCTGCCTGGCCCTGGTGCCGCTGGCCGGCTCCTTGATCACCGAACCCGCCGCCATGACCATCGCCGCGATGATGCTGGCCCCGCAGGTGTTCCATCGCGACATGCCGGAACGCCTCAAGTACCTGGCGCTGGGCGTGCTGTTCGTGAACATCTCGATCGGCGGCACCCTGACCTCGTACGCCGCTCCGCCCGTGCTGATGGTGGCGGCCACCTGGGGCTGGGACAGCGCCTTCATGCTCAAGATGTTCGGCTGGAAGGCGGCGCTGGCGGTGCTGATCAACGCCACCGCCATCACCTGGATGCTGCGGCCGCACCTGCAATCGGGCGACGTCATGGCGCGCGGCGAGCAATCCGCGCCGATATCGTCCACGGTCATCGTGGTGCACCTGCTGTTCCTGGCGGCCATCGTCCTGTTCGCCCACCATCCGATCATCTTTCTGGGGCTGTTCCTGTTCTTCCTGGGCTACACCCAGGCCTACAAGGCGCACCAGAGCCGCCTCATCATCAAGGAGGCGCTGCTGGTCGGCTTCTTCCTGGCCGGGCTGGTGGTGCTGGGCGGCCTGCAGCAATGGTGGCTGCAGCCGATCGTCAGCGCGCTCGAACCCCGTGTCCTGTTCTTTGGCGCGCTGGCCCTGACCGCGGTCACCGACAATGCCGCCCTGACCTATCTGGGGTCGCTGATCGACGGCATCTCCGCCCAGGCGCAGTACATGCTGGTCGCCGGCGCGGTCGCCGGCGGCGGCCTGACGGTGATCGCCAACGCGCCCAACCCCGCCGGCGTGGCCCTGCTGCGCGGCGGCTTCAGCAACGGCGGAGTCAGCATGGCGGGGTTGCTGGGCGGCGCGCTGGCCCCCACCGCCGTCGCCGCCGCCATCCTGTTCCTGCTGTGACCGGCGGCGCTCAGAAGCGGGTGCGCAGCGTCAGGTTGAAGCTGCGCCCCGGCTGCAGCAACGGATTCTGGTCCGTCATGGCGTAGTTCACATTCGAGGCCGTGGCGGCGCTGCGGTAGGCGCGGTCGAACAGGTTGCTGATGCCCAGCACCGCCTGGGTGTTGCCCGCTTGCGGCAATCCGAGTTTGTCCAACTGAAGCTGCGCGTACAGGTTGACCACGCCGAAACCCGCGGCCGGATACTCCCTGCGCTCGTCGTAGCGGCTCTGCCCCTTGGCCCATTGCAGCTCGCCGCTCACCGCGTAGGCTTCGTTCGGCCCCACATACTGCACCCCCATCAGGCCGCTGAGCGTCGCAATCGAAGGCAGCGGCCGGTTCGTGACCCGGTCGGTCGCATGCAGGTAGCTGGCGCTGCCATAGACATTGAGCGAACGCGTCGCCTGCCAGCGCCAGTCGCTCTCCACGCCCTGCACCCGCGCCTTGCCGACGTTGCGGCGCTGGGTGGCGGGCAGGCCCAGATACATCGTATCCACGCTCTCGATGAAATCACGGAAATCGCTGCGGAATGCCGTTATCCCGACCGTGGCGTCATCGAAATGCAGGCGCGTCCCCGCATCCACGTTGACCGCCCGCTCGGGCTTGAGCTGGGGATTGGGAAAGGTGTAGCTGGTTCCCGTGAAGCCAGCATCGAACATGTCGAAAATCCACGGCATGCGGAACGAATTGCCGACGCTGCCAAGCAGTTCGACCACCTCGGTGGCGCGGTACGACAACCCCAGGCTGCCGGTGGTGGCGGTCTGCTGATTGTTCTGCGCGGCCCGGAAGGCCGGCAGCAGATCGGGCGACGGCAACGGGCTCAGGCCCACGTCGGAACGGTACCAGTCGAAACGTCCGCCCGCGCTCACCGTCCATTGTGGCGCGGGGTTCCATTCGTTGCTCAGGAACAGGCCGATGTTGGTCTGGTAACGGGTCGGTCCGCTGCGGATCCAGTCGCCACGGTTCAGGGTGCTGGTGCCGTCGGGCTGGCGCACCGTCGTCCAGGTGCGCAGCTTCTGGCCCGGCCAGGTTTCGTGCATGAAGTCCATGCCGATCGTGGTGGCGACGCTTGCCCAGGGTATGGTTGCCGCGAGATTGCCGCCATAGACGAGCGGCCCGATCACATGGCGGCGCACGTCGACCACGCGCGCCGCGTTGACCTCGTTGTGGGCGGCCAGGGTGGTATCGAATTCGTTGACGTACAGGCTGGCCCGCAACTCGCTGACCAGGCCGTCGAATTCACCGGCATAGCCGAGCTTGCCCTGCTTGACCGCCAGCGGATCGCGGTGGCTGCTGGCCAGCGGATACGGCGGCACCGCGCCGGCGATGTCGTCATTCACATGCGCCATGCGGCCACTGATCTCGATGCGCTGGCGCGCGTCGGGCATGTAGCCCAGCACGATGCCGCCGCCCGCGCCGCGAAAGCCGCTGTTGGGCACCTCTTCGGTGGCGCTGCGGAAATTGCTGGCGCGCCGGCCGGTGGCGTATACGCGCAGGTCGAAGCCATCGCCGGCCGCCTCCAGCGCGGCGTTGGCCTGCAGCGCGTTGGCGTTACTGCGCCACGAGGCCGACACCTCGCCGCCACTGAGCTGGAATGCATGATCCAGATTGCCGTGGGCGCGCCGGGTGACGAAGTTGATCAGGCCGCCCAGCCCATCACTGCCGAAGCGCGCCGAATCCGGCCCCCGCACCACCTCGACCTGCTCCAGCTCGGTCGGGCTGATCAGCATGAATTGCAGGGTATTGCGGCCGCGGAAGCGATTGCCGTCGATGAACACGGGAACCCGCATGTCATTGGTGTTCATGCCGCGCAGGAATACCGTGCCGGCAATGCCGCCACCGTGGTTGATGGTGGCGTTGGGAATCCGGCTCAATAGCTCCAGGGTGCTGATGGGGCTGAGCCGGTCGATGTCCTGCCGGTCCACCACCGACACCGATTGCGTCGCCGCATGGTCCAGGGTTGCCGGCGGCGGTACGGCGCCGATGGCATGCAGGCGGCCGTCGTCCGCGCCATCACCGCCCGTGACGCGGATGGCCGGCAGTTGCGCGGGTTCGGCGGCCACGGCAGGCACGCCAAGGGTGGTGGCCGCCAGCAGGAACGCGCGCACCAGGGGAGAAAGCGGAAAGGAATGAGTCATACCGGAACGCAGAGGCAAAGCCCGAGGGTGGAAGGGGCGCCGCCTTGCGCGGCGACGCCGGGATTTTTCAATCGATGCGCAATCGCCGCGCGCGGCGGCCTTAGAACCGCGTCCGCAACGTCACGTTGAAGCTGCGCCCGGGCTGCAACAGCGGATTCAGGCCCGTCATGGGGTAATTGACATTCGACGCCGTGGCGGCGGTGCGATACGCACGGTCGAACAGGTTGTTGATGCTGAATACCGCCTGGGTATTGCCCACCCTCGGCAAGCCCAGCCGGTCCAGCTGCAATTGCGCGGACAGGTTGACCACGCCAAAGCCGGCCGCCGGGTATTCCTTGCCGTCGTCATAACGGCCCTGCCCCTTGGCCCACTGCAATTCGCCGCCGAAGGCATAGGCATCGTTCGGCCCGACGTACTGCACCCCCATCAGGCCGCTGAGCGTGGCGATGGAAGGCAGCGGCCGGTGGGTGATGCGGTTGGTGGCATGCAGGTAGCCGGCGCTGCCATACAGGTTGAGCGCGCGCGTCACCTGCCAGCGCCAGTCGCTTTCCAGGCCCTGCACCCGGACCTTGCCCACATTCGCCTTTTGCGTGGCGGGCAGGCCGTTGTACTGGGTGTTGACGTTCTCGATGAAGTCGCGGAAATCGCTGCGGAACGCGGTCAGGCCAACGCTGGCATCCTCGAAATGCAGGCGGGTGCCCACATCGACGTTGGTGCCGCGCTCGGGCTTGAGCTGGGGGTTGGGGAAGGAATAGCTGGCGCCCGTGAAGCCGGCGTCGAACATGTCGAAGATCCACGGCATGCGGAACGAATTGCCGACGCTGCCCAGCAGTTCGATCACCTGGGTGGCGCGGTACGACAGTCCCAGGCTGCCCGTGGTGGCGGTCTGCTGGTTGTTCTGCGCGGCGCGGAAGGCCGGCAGCAGATCGGGCGACGGCAAGGGGTCAAGGTCGACGTCTGAACGGTACCAATCCAGGCGGCCGCCAGCGGTCAGCGTCCACTTGGGCGAAATCGTCCACTCATTGCTCACGAAGGCGCCGATATTGGTCTGGTAGCGGGACGGTCCGCTGGGCTCCCAGGCGCCGCGATTGACGCGCGCGCCGCCATCCGGTTGGCGCAGCGTCACCTGCGTGCGCCGTTCCTGGCCGGGCCAGTTTTCATGCATGAAATCCATGCCGACCGTGGTGGCGACGCTGGCCCATGGAAGGGTTGCCGCCAGGCTGCCCCCATACGCCAGCGGCCCCGGCACGTGGCGCTGCACGTCCAGCACGCGATCCGGGTTGACCTGGTTGTGCACCACCAGCGTGGTGTCGAATTCGTTGACGTAGACGCTGGCGCGCAATTCGCTGATCGCGCCGTCGAACTCGCCCCGATAGGCCAGCCTTCCCTGCTTGACGTTCAGGGGATTGCTGCGGGTGGTGGCCAGCGGATAGGGCGGCACCGTGCCGGCCCAGCCTTCGTTCACGTGCGCCATGCGGCCGCTGATCTCGACGCGCTGGCGCGCGTCGGGCATGTAGCCCAGCACAATGCCGCCGCCCGCGCTGCGGAAATCACTGTTCGGCACTTCGCCCTCGGCGCTGCGGAAGTTGCCGGCGCGCCGCCCGGTGGCATAGACGCGCAGGTCGAAGCCATCGCCGGCCGCCTCCAGCGCCGCGTTGGCCTGCCTGCCGTTGCCGTTGCTCTGCCAGGTGGTCGACACCTCGCCGCCATCCACGGTGAACCCGTGTTCCAGGTTGCCATGGGCGCGCTTGGTGACGAAGTTGATCAGGCCCCCCAGCCCATCGCTGCCAAAGCGCGCCGAATCGGGCCCCCGCACCACCTCGACCGCTTCCAGCTCGGTGGGGCTGATGAGCATGAACTGCAATTTATTGCGGCCGCGAAAGCGATCGCCGTCGATGAACACGGGCACCCGCATGTCGAACGTGTCCATGCCGCGCAGGAACAGGGTACCGCCAATGCCGCCGCTCAGATTGATGGTGGCGTTCGGAATCCTGCCCAACAGTTCGAGCGTGCTGATGGCGCTGAGCCGGTCGAGGTCCTGCCGATCCACCACCGACACCGATTGCGTGACCGTATGGTCGAGCGTCGCAGGCGGCGGCGTGGCGCCGATGGCATGCAGGCGGCCGTCGTCGACGGCTGCGTCTTCGGCCGTGACGCGGATGGCGGGAAGTTGCGCGGCGGTCTCGGCGGCCGTGGCGGGCGCGCCGAGGCTGGCGGCGGCCAGCAGGATGGCGCGGACGAAGGGCGAGGACGGGAAGGAATGAGTCATACGAAAAAAACGCAATAGCCCGGAGGCCGGAAGGAAGCCGCCTCAGGCGGCGGGCGTGGAATCTTTCAGCCACGGCAGGAAACCGCGCAGGAAGCGGCTGGTGGCCGGCATGAAATAACTGCCGTGGTGGTACATCGGATCGAGCGAGGTGACGATCAGCCGGCCCGCCGTGCTGCACCGATCCTCGTACAGCACCGATCCGGCGCCGACCTTGTCGACCAGCGAGACCGCGCCGGGCGGCGGCGCATAGGTGCCATGCTGGTGCCAGGTGACGTCGGCCAGCGTCAGGTAGCGGAACAGCGAATGGTCGGGCGCCGCCAGCCGCAGGCCCGGATCGGCCCCCGGCGTCTTCCACCACCAGAAATTCACTTCGCAATCGGTCCAGCGCACGCCATCCAGCCAGCGGTGCGAGCCGGTCTCGCCCATCGCCACCAGCGTCTTGCCGGCGGCCAGGAAGCGGGCCAAGCGCGCCCGCTGCGCCACCAGCAACTCGGGATTGATGCGGCACGACACGATCAAGGCGTCGCAGCCCTCCAGGGCGGCGTCATCCAGTTCCGGCAGGTAGATCACCCGGTCGATGTACGCCGCCAGTTCCGGCGTGCGGAAGGTGCGATGGTGGTAGTAGGTGCCGGCGTCCAGCGCGGCGATCACCGGTACTCGCCGGTTCGAAGCGGAATGGGCGTCGTGGATCATGCCGCCTCCCCGCGCAGCCAGTCGACCAGTTGCGGCACGATGCGGCGGGTGCTGTCCGCGCTGCCCGCATACATCCACATGTCGTTGCCGGAATGCGTGAACAGGCGGCCGCCGCCGGGCAGGGACAGCACCCAGTCCACCGGCACCGCGTCCGGCCCCAGCGTATGCAGCACGCTGGCGCCGGCCGGCGGCGGGTTGCCGCCGCGCGCGTAGAAGCCGGCCACGCCGCGGCGGAAGGTCAGGTGTTCCGGATCGACGCCGTCGAAAACGGGATGCGCCTGGGCCCGGTGCAGCCGCAGTCCCTCGATGCCGCGCGCCGGGCCGGGCACGAACGGCGCCAGCCAGCGCAGGAAGGGATAGGCCACGTGGCCGTTGAACACCATCGTGCCGCCCGCCAGCAGCCACGCCTCCAGCCGCGCCTGCTGCGACAGCAGGTAGCGCTGGTCGGTATTGGCCGGCACCAGCAGGGCCCGTACCGCCACCAGTTCCAAACGATGCAGGGCGTACAGGGGTTCGGCGATGGCCGGCGGCGCATCGCCGCCGGTCAACGCGGCGGGACCGTCGCCGGTCCAGTGATTCAAATAGACGATGGTGTTCATCGGATTCAATGGAAAAGGGGAATCACGCCCGGCACCTCGCGGCGGTCGGCGGTGATGGTTGTCACCCGCACCGGCAAGCCATACAGCCGGCTCAGGCGTTCGTCGGTGCACATCTGCCCGGTGGGCCCGGCCTCGCAGGCGTCGGGATGCATCAACAGGGTCTGGTCGGCGATGTGCTGCGCGTGCTGCGGCTGGTGGGTCGAGAACACCACCGTCATGCCCTCGCCCGCCAGCCGCCGCAGCAGCGACAGGATCACGTCCTGGTTGCGCAGGTCGAGCGCCGCGCTGGGCTCGTCCAGCACGATGATGGGGCTGGCGCTGGCCATGGCCCGCGCGATGCAGGCCAACTGCTGTTCGCCGCCGCTGAGCGCGTGAAAGGGCCGCGCCGCCAGATGCTCCAGCCGCACGGCGCGCAGGCACTCGCGGGCGATCTCGCGGTCGCCCGGGCCGGGCGAGGCCCACCAGCGCAGGTGCCGCACGCGGCCCATGGTCACCATGGCCAGCACGTCGTAGGCGAACAGCGAATCGGTGCGCTGCGGCACATAGGCGGCGTGGCCGCGCAGGCGCACCGCGCCAGCGGCCGGCGGCTGCACCCCCAGCAGTGTCTTGAGCAAGGTGGTCTTGCCCCGGCCGTTCGGCCCCAGCACGGCCAGCACGCCGCCGGCCGGCACGCGCAGCGTCAGGTCGGACAGCAGCAGGCGGCCGCCGGCCTGCACGGCAAGGCGATCCAGTTCAAGCATGGCCCGCCTCCCTGCCCTGCGTGCGGCGCAACAGCCACGCGAACAGGGGCGCGCCGACCAGCGCGGTGATCACGCCCAGCGGAATCTCGGCGCTGGTGGCGCTGCGGGCCACGGTATCGACCCACACCATGTAGGTGCCGCCAAGCAAGGCGCTGGCGGGCAGCAGCACGCGGTGATCGGGGCCGACCAGCATGCGCGCGATGTGCGGCACCACCAGCCCGACCCAGCCCACCGTGCCCGACACCGCCACGCTGGCCGACACCACCAGCGTGGCGCAGCCCAGCAGCATCCAGCGCAGCGGCTCGACCGCGAGCCCCATGGCGCTGGCCTGCTCGTCCCCCAGCGACAGCACGTTGATGCGGAACCGCAGCGCGAACAACAGCCCCATGCCCGCCGCGATGGGCGCCACCGCCGCCCCCAGCTTGACGTAGGACGCCGTGGCGAAGCTGCCCATCAGCCAGAACACGATCGCCGGCAGGCTGTCGTAGGGATCGGCGAAATAGGTGGCCAGCGAGATCAGCGCGGAAAAGAACGCGCTGGTGACCACGCCCGCCAGCACCAGCATCAGGATGGTGGTGCGCCCCCGCGAGCGGCCCAGCAGGTAGACGATGGCCACCGCCAGCAGGCCGCCCGCGAAAGCGAACCCCAACGTCGCCCACAGCGACGAGAACAGCAGGATCGCGGCGCACCCGCCAAACGCGGCGCCGGACGAAATGCCCAGGATCTGCGGCCCGACCAGGGGGTTGCGGAAGGCGCCCTGCAAGGCCGCGCCGCACAGCGCCAGGCTGGAGCCGGCCAACAGCGCCAGCAGCACCCGCGGCAGGCGCACCAGCAATACCACCCGGCGCTCGGCGTCGGCGACGGCCGGCAGCCAGGATGCCAGGCCGTCGGGCAGCGCCCATCCGGCCAGCGCGGCGCCCACGTGAGAGGCCGGCAAGGCATAACGCCCCACGCACAACGCGGCCAGGGCCGACAGCGGCGCCGCGGCGATCATCAGCCACCAGGGCCAGGCGCGCCGCCGATCGTCCCCCCGCGCGGGATTCCGTTCAGCGCAGGCGGTCATAGCCGGCGGCTCCGTGGTTCAAGCGCATGCGCAGCACCTTGTCGATATCGGCCGCGTCGATGTCATAGCCGTACAGCCAGGCGTAGGCCTGCGCGATGCGCTCGCGCAGCGGCCAGTCGAATCGCTTCGGATGCAGCAACTGGCTCAGCCACTGCCAGTACAACGGCGATTCCTGGCTGGGGGGGTCCCAGATGTAGCCGCCGGCCGGAATCATGTAGACGCGATGGCTGCGCACGGCCGGAATATCCGCGAACAGCGGATCGGCATAGATCATGGCGGGCGTCAGGCCCGACTCGAAGTTGTTCAGCAGGATCACATCGGGCGCCCAGGCCATGATCTGTTCGATGCCGACCGATTGGCCGGTGCCGACCACCGCCGCGGCCACGTTGCGCCCGCCGGTCAATTGAATATCGTCATCGAAACTGCTGCCCGCACCCGAGGTGCGCAATTGCGGCCGGTAGCGCGACAGGTACAGCACGCCCGGCCGCTCGTCGGCGCGCAGGCCGCCGGTGACGCGAAGAATTTGCGCGCGCACCTCGTCGCGCCACGCCAGCAGCCGGGCGGCTTGCGCGTCCTGCCCGAGCGAATGCCCCATCAGCCGGATCCATTCGCGGGTGCGCACGTCGGTGCCGTAGAGCAGCGCGGCCACCGGCAGGCCGGCGTTGCGCAGCGGCGCGATCAGGTCGTCGCCCATGTGACCCCACTGCCACACCATGTCGGGACGGATCTGCAGCAGGGTTTCCACGTTCGGCACGAAGCCCGACCGCGTGATGTCCGAGCGCACGCTTTCCATGTGCGGAAACAGGCGCGACGGCACCGGGTCGGCCATGCGCGCATAGGAGTCGGGATGCATGCCCGCCAGGTGGCGCGAGGAGCCGCCATCCAATGACATCAACAGCGTGCCGCCCGGCATCGGCAGCGAGACCGCGCGCGTCGAAGGCGCGGCCTGCGTGACCGGGTTGCCGAGCATGTCGGTAAAGCTGACCGGCGCCGCGCCGGACGGGGACGCCACCGCCAGCAAAGCGGTCAGGACAATAGGAGAATTTATGAGGCGGCGCGATTTCGGCGCCGTCCTGGCCTTGCATTTTTCCACGGTGATAGCATCTGAACAAGAATCATTTTCGATTCGAATTCTAGGTAGCCATCCCCGCCACTCAAATGACTATTGTCAATTCGTCCCGGTCGCTTGTGCTCGCCGCGTTGCGGCGCCATCCCTGGTTCGAAGGCATCCCCGAGGCGGCGCTCGGGGCACTGGCCGGGCGCAGCCGCTGGCTGCGCTTCACCGCCGGCGACACCCTGTTTTCCGAAGGCCAGGCGGCAACCTCATGCCTGCTGGTGTGCGAAGGACGTGTGCAAGGCCTGCGCTATACCGCCAATGGCGGTGAAAAGGTGTTCGGCGAAGTCGGTCCGGGCGGCTGGTTGTCGGTGCTGGCGCTGTTCGAACCGGCGCCGCGCCATCTGCACCACCTGCGCGCCAACCTCGACGGCAACGGTTGCCTGGTGCCTCACGGCGCCTTCCTGCAATTGTGCCGCGACGATGGCCGCCTGGCCTGCCGCGTGGCCTCGCACAGCGCCTGGCTGGTGCGGCATCACACCGACCGCATCGACTGGCTGACCTCCAGCTCGGCGCCGCAGCGGCTGGCCGAATATGTCTTGCGCGCCGGCAAGGCGCAGGCAGGACAACCGCTGGCCCTGCCCTTGAGCCATTCGCAGATCGCGGTCAAGCTCGGCATGCGCGCCGAGACACTCAGCCGCATCTTCGCGCGCTGGCGCCGCGAAGACATCCTCGCGCATCGCCAGGGCAGGCTCTACGTGCTGCGCCTGGGCCCGCTCGAACAACTGGCGGCGGGCGGCTGACGCGCCAAGCCAGCAGCGCGCCCGCGGCTACGCCTGCTCGGGCAGATAACCGCTATATCCCATCAGCGTCGACAGCCGCTGGGCGACGTTGGCGACGATCTCCTGCACCTGGGCGATGCTGGGCGATTCCTTGCGGTCGATGCGCTCGATGTGCGGCACGTTGATGGCGGCGATGGCCTGGTTGCCCACGCCCATCACCGGATAGGCGACGTTGGTGATGCCGCGAATCTGGCGGCTGGGCATGCAGGCGCAACCGTTCTTGCGCACGTCCGCCAGAATCGGGAACAGTTCGCCTGGGTCGGACTCCAGTTCGCCTTCCACCTTGATGTGGGCGGCCAGCATGCGGGTGCGCTCGACCTCGTCGCGGAATGCCAGCAACACGTGGCCCGAGGACGTGTCGGTCAGGCCCATCATCACGCCCACCTTCAAGCCGAACGACCAGCGCTCGGGGCTGTCGACCTGCGCGATCACCACCACCCGGCCGGCCTGGTAGACCGCCAGGTGGCACGACTGGCGCGCGCGGTTGGCCAGTTCGCGCAGCAGCGGCAGCGCCACGCTCACCAGCGACTTGAGCGGCTGCTGGCGGTGCGCCAGCTCGAACATCTTCAGTGTCAGCGTGTAGCGGTCGTTGTCGTCGACCTGCACGAAGCCGCGCCGCTGCAGCGTCACGGCCATGCGGAAGATCTCGCTGACGCTGCGGCCAATCTTCTGCGCCAGCTCTGCCAGCGTGTAGCCGGCCGGGCTGGCGGCCAGCGCCTCCAGGATGTCCAGCCCCTTTTCCAGGGCGGGCGCGGCGTAGCGTTGCGCGCCCGGCGCGTCGGCGGCGTCGGCCTCGGTCGGCGTGGAATCGGCGGGGGAAATCCTGGAAGCGGTCATGGCGTCGGCGTTGAAGTGAAGCCCGATTCTATTCGGACCGGGTCCAGGCCTGCAGGGCCTGGCGTTGTTCGCCCAGTCCGGCGATGCCCAGGCGCATCTCGTCGCCCGCCTTCAGGTACACCGGCGGCTTCTGGCCCAGGCCCACGCCCGGCGGCGTGCCGGTGCTGATGATATCGCCCGGCATCAGCGACATGAAGCGGCTGATGTAGCTGACCAGCGTCTTGACGCCGAACACCATGGTGCGGGTGCTGCCGTTCTGGAAGCGGTGGCCATTCACTTCCAGCCACATGTCCAGGTCCTGCGGGTCGGCGATCTCGTCGCGCGTCACCAGCCACGGGCCGACCGGCGCGAAGGTGTCGCAGCCCTTGCCCTTGTCCCATTGGCCGCCGCGCTCGATCTGGTATTCGCGCTCGGACACGTCGTTGACCACGGTATAGCCGGCCACGTAGTCCATGGCCTCGCTTTCCTCCACGTACGAGGCCTTCTTGCCAATGACCACGCCCAGCTCCACTTCCCAGTCGGTCTTGACCGAGCCGCGCGGGATGATCACCGGATCGTTGGGGCCGCTCAGCGACGAGCTGGGCTTGAGAAAAAGGACCGGTTCGGCCGGCACCGGCAGGCCGGACTCGGCGGCGTGGTCGGCGTAGTTCAGGCCGACGCAGACGATCTTGCCGACGCCGTTTACCGGGCAGCCGTAGCGCACCGCGCCGTCCACGCGCGGCAGGCTGGCGGGGTCGAGCTTGGCCAATCTGGCCAGCATCGCCGGGGCGATGGCGGCGGTGTCAATGTCGGCGACCACGCCCGACAGGTCGCGCAGCGCGCCCTGGGCGTCGATCAGGCCGGGTTTTTCCTGGCCGGGCTGGCCGTAGCGTACGAGTTTCATGCGGAATCCTTGAAAGAGAACAAAGCGGGACGGCGGCTCAGTTGGACCAGCCGCCGTCGATAACCTGGATGGTACCGGTGGTGAAGGCCGACTCATCGCTGGCCAGGTAGACCGCCAGCGCCGCCACCTCCTCGACCCGGCCGACGCGGCCGATGGGCTGGCGCGCCACGAAGGCCGCGCGCACGGCGGCTTCGTCGCTGCCCTGCTGGCGCGCCTGCGCGGCGATGCGCTCGCGCAGCGAGGGCGACTCGACCGTGCCGGGGCAGATCGCGTTGCAGCGGATGCCGCGCGTCACGAAGTCCGCCGCCACCGCCTTGCTCAGCCCGATCACGGCGGCCTTGGAGGCGCCATAGACGAAACGGTTAGGCACGCCCTTCACGCTGGACGCGGCCGAGGCCATGTTGATGATCGAGCCGCCGCGTTCCAGCATCAGCGGCAGGTAGGCGCGGATGGTGCGGTACATGGCCTTGACGTTCAGGTCCATGCTGAAGTCCCAGTCGGCCTCGTCGCAGTCCAGCACGGTGCCGGCGTGGACGAAGCCGGCGCAATTGAACAGCACGTCGACCGCGCCGGTCTCGCGCGCGCAGTCGGCCACGGCGGCGCCGTCGCGCACGTTCAGCACGCGCGTGCGCAGGCCGGCCAGCCCGGCCTCGCGCGCCTCCCGCGCCAGATCGGCCAGCGCCGCCTCGTTGATGTCGGTGGCCCAGACCTGCGCGCCCTCGCGCGCCATGGCCAGGGCGCTGGCGCGGCCGATGCCGTTGCCGGCCGCCGTGACCAGCGCCCGCTTGTCCTGCAAACGTAGGGTCATGTCTCTTCTCGTCGGTGGGGGATGGGATGTGCGGCGCCGCAGCGCCTCGCCTTTATTTGAAAATAAGTTTCACCAATAAAACAGCACCAACAATTTCAACACACGAACAAGGCATTATTTTTAGGTAATTACCCTTAAGTTTTTGAATTTCCGCGGAATCCATCAAGCCATAACAGAGACCTCTCGAGGAAATTAGTTTTTACCCATGAAATTTACCTGTCGCTCAAAAAAAAG
Source organism: Achromobacter sp. 46006 (assembly GCF_059761975.1). Taxonomy (NCBI): domain Bacteria; kingdom Pseudomonadati; phylum Pseudomonadota; class Betaproteobacteria; order Burkholderiales; family Alcaligenaceae; genus Achromobacter; species Achromobacter sp. 46006. The sequence goes on along the minus strand of NZ_JCBANN010000046.1, from coordinate 23,515 downwards.
CGTGCCAAATCCCGGCACGCCGCCTCCCGATCCCGCAGAGCGTCCCCCTTGGCGGGCGCGTGCGTCCCGTCCCCAGGTCACGCCGCGGCGACATCCTCCAGGATCATCTCGGCGCCGCGCTCGGCCACCATCATCACCGCCGCCTGGGTGTTGCCCGACACCATCTTCGGCATCACCGAGGCGTCCACCACCCGCAGGCCGTCGATGCCATTGACCCGCAAGCGCGGATCGGTGACGGCGCCCGCGTCCGAGCCCATGCGGCAGGTGCCGATCGGGTGATAGATGGTCTGGCCGTTGCGGCGCGCGAAATCCAGCCACTGCTCGTCGCTGTCCACGTCCGCCCCCGGACTCAGCTCGCGCTCGATATAGCGCTGCATGGCCGGGCGCTGCACGATGCGCCGCGCCACCCGCATGCCGCCCACCAGGCTGTCGCGATCGATCTGCGCGGACAGGAAATTGGGACGGATCGACGGCGCGGCGAAGGGATCGGGCGACTTGATATGAATGGAACCCACCGACTCCGGCCGCAGTTGCGCCACGCCGATGGTCATGCCCGGCTCGCGGTCGAGAATGCGCTCGGCCGCGTTGGCATAGCTGGCGTGCACGAAGAAATACTGCACGTCGGCCGCCGGCAGGTCCGGCGCGCTCTTGACGAAGCCGTGCACCAGGCCCGTGCCCAGCGTCAGGATGCCCTTGCGGCGGGTGTAGTAGCGCGCTACCTGCCGCGCCAGCCGCCAGCCGCGCGACATCTCGTTGAGCGTCACGGTGTTTTTGACCCGCCAGTTCATGCGCGTGGCGAAGTGGTCGATGTAGTTCTCGCCCACCTGGGGCTGCGCAAGCACCAACGGAATGCCGAAGGATTGCAGCAGCGCGGGGCTGCCCACGCCCGACAGTTCCAGCAGTTGCGGCGACTGCACCGCGCCCAGGCACAGCAGCGTCTCGCGCCGCGCCCGCACGGTGAATTCCTGGCCGTTCTTGCGATAGGCCACGCCGACGCAGCGCTTGCCCTCGAACAACAGCCGGGTCACGTGCGCGCCGCATTCCACTGTCAGGTTCCTGCGGCCGGCGGCAGGCTTCAGGTAGCCGTCCACCACGCTCCAGCGACGGCCATGGCGCTGCGCCACCTGGTAATAGCCAACCCCGTCCTGGCAGCCGGCGTTGTAGTCGGGATTGAGCGGCAGCCCGTCCTCCTGCGCCGCGCGCAGAAAGGCGTCGGACAGCGGAAAGCGCTCGGCCACTTCCTCCACGTGCATCGGGCCGTCCTTGCCGCGGGTCTCGCCGCCGGGCGGATAGCACTCGATCTTGCGGAACACGCGTTGCGCCGTGGCCGCGCCCCAGCCGCTGGCGCCGGCGGCCTCCCAGCCGTCATAGTCCTGTGGCCGGCCGCGCACGTAGATCATCCCGTTGATCAGCGTCGAACCGCCCAGGCCCTTGCCGCGCGGCACGGCGATGGTGCGGCCATGGACGTTGTCCTCCGGCTCGGTGGCGAAGCGCCAGTTGTAGTCCGGGTTCACCAACAGCTTGGAAAAGCCCGCCGGGATCTTGATCCACATGCTGCGCGCCTCGTGCCCGGCTTCCAGCATCAGCACCCGGTGGCGGCCGTCGGCCGTCAGGCGGTTGGCCAGGATGCAGCCGGCGGTGCCGCCGCCCGCGATAATGAAGTCGTAGTCGCCCATCGTCTCGTCCGTCGCGCCTCAGCGTTGCGCGGCCGGCGCCACGCCCATCATTTCCGCCATCAGCTCGATCTGTCCGGCCAGCATCGGCGCGCCGTAGTGCACCTTGCAGCCGCGCGCGCGCGCCGCCACCAGCAGCGGCGTGTCGGCCGGCTGCATGATGACCTCGCACACCAGTTGATCGGGCGTCAGCCGCGCCGCGTCCAGCGGCAGCGCGTCGTCCGGCTTCATGCCGAGCGAGGTGCCGTTGACCACCAGCTCATGGCCCGACGGATCGGCCGTGCCGACCGTGATGTCGGCCTCGGGATACAGCGACAGGATGCGCGCCTTCAGGTCCTCGGCCTTGGCCGGCGTGCGGTTGGCGATGGTCAGCCGCGACACGCCCGCCTGCGCCAGCGCGAAGCCGATGGCGTTGGCCGCGCCGCCGGCGCCGGCCAGATAGGCGCTCTTGCCCTCGGGCGCCACGCCGTGCGTGCGCAGGCCGCGCACGAAGCCCTCGCCGTCCAGCATGTGCGCCACCAGGCGGCCGTCGGCCTCGCGCCGCACCACGTTGGCCGCGCCGATCTTGCGCGCCACCGGCGTGGCCTCGTCGGCCAGGGCCAGGATCGCCGCCTTGTGCGGCATGGTGACGATCAGCCCGCCCAGGTTCTCCAGCCGGCGCAGTCCGGCCACCACCTCGGCCAGGTTGTCGGGCCGCGCATGGAACGGCACGCAGACGCCGTCAAAGCCGATGCGGGCGAAATGCTCGTTCATGCGCTGCGGGGTTTTGACGTGGTAGATCGGGTCGGCCAGGATGCCGAACAGGCGGGTGTTGCCGCTGATTTCCTTCATTGCTCTGTCTCCTTGTCGGGGCGCCGGCACCCGGCCCCCTTGAATGCTGGCACGCTCTATCGCGCGATGAGTTCGCGCGCCACCGCCTCGATGCCGGCGCCGTCGAGCTGGTAATGCGCGTACAGCGTGGTGGGCGGGGCGATCAGGCTGTATTCGTCATAGATGCCATGGCGCCGCAGCCGCGTGCCGCTGCCGGCATCGGCCAGCACCTCGGCCACCGCCGAGCCCAGGCCGCCCATCACATTGTGTTCTTCCACCGTCAGCAGGACGCGCGCCTGCCCCGCCGCCGCCAGCACCGCCTCGCGATCCAGCGGCTTGATGGTGGGCATGTCGATCACGCCCACCGACAGGCCGTCCTCGCGCAACCGCGCGGCGGCTTCCAGCGCCGCGTGCAACGTGATGCCGCAAGCGATGATATTCAGGTCGCTGCCGGTCGAATGGACGATGGCGCGGCCGAACGCGAACGGCGCGCCGTCCTCGTACACCTGCGGGTCGCGACCGCGCCCAATGCGGAAGTAGATTGGCTCGGGCCAGTCCACCGAGGCCTTGATGGCGGCGGCCAGCTGCGGCCCGTCGGCCGGCGACACCACGGTCAGGCCGGCGATGGCGCGCATGGTGGAGATGTCCTCGGTGGCGTGGTGCGAGGTGCCATAGAAACCCAGGCTGATGCCGGTGTGATGGCCGATCAGCCGCACCGGCAATTTGGTGTAGGCCACGTCCATGCGGATCTGCTCGCAACACAGCAGGCCCAGGAACGAGGCAAAGGTCGCCACGAACGGCATCGCGCCGGCGGTGGCCAGGCCGGCCGCGGCCGACACCATGTTCTGCTCGGAGATGCCGAACTGCACGTAGCGCTCGGGATAGGCCGTGGCAAAGCGGTTCAGGCCATTGGAATACTGCAGATCGGCCGAGCCGGCCACCACCGGATGCCCGGCCCGCGCCAGGTCGATCAGCGCGTCGGAAAGATACGACAGCCCGGGGTTCACCGCGTTCAGCGCGCGGTACTGCCAGGAATCGGGGGAAAGCGTCTGTGCCTGTGCCATTCAGATCTCGCGGGTCATGATTTCGTCGATGGCGGCCTGCGCGTCCTGCGGCGCCAGGTAGCCCAGATGCCAGCCGGGTTCGGTTTCCATGTAGGAAACGCCCTTGCCCTTGATGGTTCTGGCGATGACGCAGGCCGGCCGTTCGCGCGCCTCGTCCGCGCGCAGGCGCCGCAGCAACGCGGTCAGCGCCGCCAGGTCATGGCCGTCGACCTCGTGCACCTCCCAGCCAAAGGCCTGCCACTTGTCGCGCAGCGATTCCACGCCGATCACGTCGTCAACCTTGCCGTCGAGCTGGTAGCCGTTGCGGTCGATGATGGCCACCAGGCGCGACAGCCGGTGATGCGCCGCGAACAGCGCCGCCTCCCACACCTGCCCTTCCTGCATCTCGCCATCGCCCAGCATCACGAACACATTGAAATCGCGCCGGCTCATGCGGCCGCCCAGCGCCATGCCGGCGCCGTTGGACAGCGCGTGGCCGATGGAGCCGGAACTGAAATCGACGCCCGGCACCTTGGTCATGTCGGGATGATCGCCTAGAGGGCTGCCCAGGCGGGTATAGCCGTCCAGCAATTCATGCGGAATGAAGCCGTGGTCGGCCAGCACCGGAAACAGGCCCACGGCCGCATGGCCCTTGCCCATCAGGAAGCGGTCGCGGTCCGGCCAGGCCGGTTCGCCGGGCCGCAGCCGCATCACGTCGTAATACAGCGCGGCAAAGATCTCGGCGCACGAAAACACCGAACTGTAATGCCCGACCTTGGCAATCTCGATCAGCCGGATGGTCTCCAGGCGGATGTGGCGGGCCTTCTCCCGCAACCTCCGCAACTCGTCTTCAGTGGGATCTTCCCGGTCCTGGCGCATGGCGTCTCCTCCGCGCATTAGAATATATGATATATAATATACCCATCGCGCTTGAATTGGCCAGGGCGGGATAGAATTCAGCCGGGCGCCGTTTCACGGCTTCCGCCCATTCCATCGAACCCAAGCCTCGACCGTCATGCCCAGCCTTAAACCGGTAAAAAAAGAGAACCTCTCCGTCAAGGTCTACAACGAGATCCGCAATGCCCTGATCAACGGGCAGTACGAACCCGGAGAGCGCCTCATCATTGGCGAGCTGGCCCAGGAAATGGGCGTCTCGATCACGCCTGTGCGCGAGGCCATCTTCCGCCTCATCAGCGAGCAGGGCCTGGAAATGCAAGCCGCCACCGCGGTCTACGTGCCGTACGTGAATTCGGAAAAGCTGCGCGAAATCCAGCAGATCCGCTTCCACCTGGAAGGCATGGGCGCGGCCGAGGCCGCCAGAAACATCACGCGCAAGCAGCTGGACAACCTGATCGCGCTGCAGAAGGACTTCATCTCCTGCACCTCGACCGACCCCAAGCGCGCCAGCTACCTGAACCGCAAGTTCCACTTCGGCATCCTGGAAGCCAGCAACAAGCCCATCCTGCGCAACACCGTGGAATCGTTCTGGGTCATCACCGGCCCGATCCTCAAGGTGTTCCACGTCAAGACTGCCGGGCTGGACTATTCCGAGAACGAACACCGCCACGAAGCGGTGCTGGCGGCACTGGAAGCGCGCGACGCCGAAGCCGCAACCAAGGCGATCCAGGCCGACCTGGTGTGGGGCGGCAAGATCATGATCGACTGGCTGGTGGAACGCGAAAAAGAACTCGACTACCGCCCGCCCGGGCCTCGCAAATAGGAAGACTCGATGCTGAAGATTTTCGGCGCTCCCGGCCGCTACATCCAGGGAGCCGGCGCGCTCGACGCGCTGGGCGGATACGCCGCCCTGTTCGGCCGCCGCGCCGCCCTGGTCATCGACCGCTACGTGCAGGGCGTGCTGGGCCCGAGAATCGAGGCATTGTGCGAAGCGCACGGCGTGGCGCTGACGGCCCTGCCGGTCGAAGGCGACATCACGCCGGAATCGATCGCGGCGCTGCGCGCGCAGGCCGCGGCCGCCGCCATCGATATGGTGATCGCGGTGGGCGGCGGCAAGGCGCTGGACGCCGGCAAGGCGGTGGCCAAGGCCGAGCACTGCCACCTGGTCACGGTGCCCACGGTGGCCTCCAACGACGCCCCCACCAGCAAGAACTACGTGCTGTACGACGCCCATCACAACCTCCTGGCGGTCGAGCACATGCTGTTCAACCCCACCATCGTGCTGGTCGACACCGCCGTTATCGCCACCGCGCCGGCGGCATTCTTCCGCGCCGGCCTGGGTGACGCCATCTCCAAGAAATTCGAGGCCGAACAATGCGCCCGCAACGGCGGACGCAACATGTACGACGGCGCCCCGCCGCTGACCGCGCAGTTGATCGCCGACGGCTGCCTGCGCACGCTGCTGGCCGACGGCGCCGACGCGCTGGCCGCGGCCGGCAGCGGCCAGCCCACGCCCGCCTTCGAACGGGTGGTGGAAGCCATGATCCTGATGAGCGGCCTGGGCTTCGAAAGCGGCGGGCTGTCCATCGCCCACGCCCTGACGCGCGGCCTGCCGAAGATCGCCGGCCTGGCCAGCGCGCCCCACGGCCTGCAGGTGGCCGTCGGCCTGCTGGTGCAGCTCGACCTGGAGGCGCGCCAGGACGGCATGCTGGCCACCCTGACGCAGTGGTACCAACAGGTGGGGCTGCCGACCACGCTGGCGGCGCTGGGCGCGGCCGCGCCGTCCGACGCCGAACTGGCGCAGGCGGCCGAACTGACGCTGGCCGCGCGCCATGCCGCCAATTTCGATCGTCCGCTGGACATCAAGACCCTCGTCGCCGCCTTGCGCCGCCACGCCTGATCACCCGCGCGCCGCCCGGATTCGCCCCGGACCCAGCGCGCTTCAGACCGTGCGATGCGTTGCCGGGGTACCCCCTTGGGAACGCATCGCCAGCGCAATTGGCGAATGCTAGAACGCCACGTTGTCGCCGCCCTTCAGGCCCAGCTTGGCGCGGGCCTCGGCCGGCGTGGCCACTTCCAGATTCAGCGCCTCCAGAATGGTGCGGATGCGCTCGACCTGCGACCGGTTCGACTCGGCCAATTGGCCCGGCCCGATCCACAGCGAATCCTCCAGCCCCACCCGCACGTTCGAGCCCATGGCCGCGCCGATGGTGGCCAGCGGCATCTGGTTGCGGCCGGCGCCTAGGATCGACCATTCGTAGTCATTGCCGAACAGGCGGTCGGCGGTGCGCTTCATGTGCATCAGGTCTTCAGGGTGCGGGCCGATGCCGCCCAGGATGCCGAACACCGACTGGATGAACGGCGGCGACTTCACCAGCCCCCGGTCGACGAAGTGCGCCAGGTTGTACAGGTGGCTGATGTCGTAGCACTCGAACTCGAAGCGGGTGCCGTTGGCATTGCCCAGCTCCAGGATCGATTCGATGTCCTGGTAGGTGTTGCGGAAGATCAGCGAACGGCTGTTCTCCAGGTGCTCGCGCTCCCACTCGTGCTTGAAGTCCTGGAAGCGGCCCAGCATCGGAAACAGGCCGAAGTTCATCGAGCCCATGTTCAGCGACGCCAGCTCCGGCTTGAAGGTGGTGGCCGGCCGCATGCGCTCCTGCACCGTCATGTGCGGGCTGCCGCCGGTGGTGATGTTGATGATGGCGTCGGTCTCGGCCTTGATGCGCTTGAGGAACGGCTCGAACAGCGCCGGGTCCTGCGACGGCTTGCCGGTCTCGGGGTCGCGCGCGTGCAGGTGCAGCACGGCGGCGCCGGCACGGGCCGCGCCGATGGCGGCCTCGGCGATCTCGTCGGCCGTCACCGGCAGATGCGGCGACATGCTGGGGGTGTGGATGGCGCCCGTCACGGCGCAGGTGATCACGACTTTCTGTTTCGGCTTAGCCATTTTCGTCTCCGTTGTCTTGGTGTTGCTTGTGGCGCATCAGGCGCATCAGTTGTTCGTCGCGCCAGTAGCGGCGCGCCGTCAGGTCTTCGGCCGGCAGCAGGCCGCGCCGCTCGGCCGCCAGGGCCTCGACCAGCGCGCCGTCCCAGGGCACGGGTTCGCGCTGGCTGGCGCCGATGGATTGGTACAGCCCGCCGTAGCGCGCGCAGTAGTCGGCAAGGCCGCCGGGCGCGTTCAGGTCGATGGTCTCGAACGGCCCCATGAACGACCAGCGCAGGCCCAGGCCGTCCTTGACGGTGGTGTCGATGTCCTCGGCGCTGGCGATGCCGGCGGCGGCCAGGCGGAACGCCTCGTGCAGCAGCGCGCCCTGCAGGCGGTTGAGGATGAAACCCTCGATCTCGCGCCGCATCGTCACCGGCTTCTGGCCGATATCCAGCATGATGTCGCGCGCCGCCTGCATGGCGGCCTCGCTGGTCCAGGGCGCCGGGCACAGCTCCACCACCGGAATCAGGTAAGGCGGATTGACCGGATGCGCCACCAGGCAGCGCGCCCGGCCGGGCAGGTCTTCGGTGAATTCGCTGGCGGGCATGCTGGACGTGGAACTGCCGATGATGGCGTCGGGGTCGGCCGCCGCGTCCAATTGCGCGAACAGCTCGCGCTTCAGGTCGAGCCGCTCGGGCGAGTTCTCCTGGATGTAGCGGGCGCCGGCCAGCGCCTCGGGCAGGCTGGCGGCCACTTCGATGCGGGCGGCGGCCGCCGCCGCGTCGCGCAGCAGGCCGTGCGCCTGCAATGCATCCAGCTGGCGCCGGATCAGCGCGCCGGCCTCGGCCAACATGGCGGCGTTGACGTCGTACAGCCGCACCTGCCAGCCCTGGCGCGCGAACACGATGGCCCAGGCCTGGCCGATCAGGCCGGTGCCGATGATGGCGGCGCGGCGCCGCCGCGGATCGGCCGCCATCAGTAGAGCTTCTGCGTGAAGCCGTCCACCACGATGGCCTGCCCGGTGACGCTGCGGGCGGCCTCGCTGGCATTGAACAGCACCATGTTGGCGATGTCGCGCGCCGTGACCATGCGACCCAGCGCCGCCTGGTTCTCGTAGAGCGCGGCGATTTCCTCGACCGGCTTGTCCAGGGTCCTGGCCTTGGCCTCGATCACGGCACGGATGCGCGGCCCTTCGACCGCGCCTGGCAGGATGGCGTTGACGCGGATGCCGTGGCCGCCCAACTCGATCGCCAGCGACTTGGTAAAGCCAATCACCGCCCACTTGGACGCCGAATAGACCGAGCGCCCGGCAAAGCCCAGGTGGCCCGCGGCCGACGACAGGTTGATCATGACGCCGGCGCGCGACTGCTTGAGCAGGGGAATGGCCTGGCGCGCGCACAGGAACTGGCCGGTGATGTTGACCGCCAGGGTGCGGTCCCAGTCGGCCTTGGAAAGCGTCTCGACGAAACCGGTGGGGCCGGCCACGCCTGCGTTGTTGACCAGGATGTCGAGTCCGCCGAGCTGCTGACGCACGGCCTCGAACAGGGCCGCTACGCTGTCTTCATCCGACACATCCGCGTGCACCGCCCGCACGCCGGGCAACTCGGCCGGCAGGGCCGCCAGGCGGTCGCGATTGACGTCGCACACCAGCACCGCGGCCCCGGCCCGGTGGAACACCTGCGCCATTTCCAGGCCCAGCCCATCGGCGCCGGCGGTGACGAGCACCCTTTTGCCGGCGAAATCCACTTCCTCGAACATGCTCCTGTCTCCTGGTTTCTTCTGCTGAAACGTCTTTTGATCATATAGGATATATGATCTTACGGGGAGTTTTCTTGCCCGTTCGCAAGCCTGGAAAACATCTGAAAAACAGCATCCGCAGAGCGGAATTCAAGCTTTCCCGCAGCCCCAAACCGCCCCGAAACGCTTTATCCATGCGGTTTGAGGGAAATCCCCGATTCAGCCGGACGAGTCCGGCACTAGAATCCACAACGAGGTTTCCGTACCCCGCCGGCGCATATATCATATATTTTAAAAAAGACGGACGAGACAAAAGAAAGTCCGCCCCCATATCCACAAAGGAGCGTAGACAGTGTTCAAGATCAACAAATTCGCCATCGCGCTGGGCCTGTGCGGCGCCATGGCCAGCGGCACCGCGGCGGCCGACATGAAAGTGGGCGCCCTGTTCCCGTTCAGCGGCGCGCTCGCGCTGCTGGGACAAGAGAGCTACCGCGGTCTGGAACTGGCCGTCAACGAAATCAACGCGGCCGGCGGCATCAACGGCGAGAAGATCCAGATCATCAAGGCCGACGCGGTCGACCCGACCCAGGCCGTGTCCGAAACGAAACGCCTGATCTCGTCCGATGTGGTTGGCGTGTTCGGCAGCTACGCCTCCGGCATCTCGTACGCGGCTTCGCCCGTGACCGAACTGGCCGGCGTGCCCTACTTCGAACTGGGCGCCACCGCCCACAAGATCACCACGCGCGGCTACAAGTACCTGTTCCGCAGCAACCCCAATACCGGGCTGTACGGCGTGGCGGTGGTCAATGCGCTGCACGACATCATCGCGCCGGGCATGGGGCTGAACCCCAAGAACATCCGCATCGGCATCATCCACGAAGACGGCCCCTACGGCACCGACGTGGCCGCCACCGAGAAAAAGCGCGCCCAGGAACTCGGCTACACCGTGGCCGAAGTGCTGCCCTACTCGGCCAAGACGGTCGACCTGTCCTCGCTGATCCTGCGCCTGAAGGGCGCCAAGGTCGACGTGGTGCTGCAGACCGCGTACCAGAACGACGCCATCCTGTACTTCAGCCAGGCGCGCGCCGCCGGCTTCAAGCCCAAGGTGGTGATCGGCGCTGGCGGCGGCTACTCGCTGGCCGATACCGCCAAGGCCGTGGGCGCCGACATGAACGGCGTGTTCGACCTGGACTTCCCGCAGGCGTCCATCAACCCGGCCGGCGCGCCCGGCCTGGACAAGTTCCTGCAAGCCTACAAAGCCACCTACAAGAGCGACCCGCAATCGGGCCACAGCCTGACCAACTACGTCGGCGCCAAGGCCTTCTTCGAAGCCATCGCCAATGCCAAGTCGACCGACAAGGACAAGATCCGCGCGGCCGTGCTGGCCTACAAGAAACCCGCCGGCCAGACGGCCAATGGCTGGGGCTTCGACTTCGGCGAGGACGGCCAGAACAATGCCTCCTCCTTCTACGTGATGCAGTGGCAGGACGGCAAGCTGGTCACCATCGCCCCGGACAACCTCGCGCTCGGCAAGCCCGTCTTCAAGAAATAAAACGCCAGGGCCGGCGCGATGACGCCATCGCGCCGGCCGCGACGACTTGCCGGCAACCGGACGCTCGGGGGCGTCCGGCGTTTCACTGGGGCCCGCGGCTCCGGCCCCGCCCATGACGGCGCGGCGCCGGCGCCGGTCCCGCTCTAAGAGGTTGCACCATGGATATCTTCATACAACTGGTCATCAACGGCCTGTTGCTGGGCGGCGCCTACACCATCATCAGTCTGGGGCTGACACTGATCTTCGGCGTGGTCCGCGTCGTCAACTTCGCGCACGGCGAATTCCTGATGATCGGCATGTACCTGGTCTATCTGATCGCGGCGCAGTTCGGCGTGCATCCGTACATCGGCCTGGTGCCGGTGGCGGTCATCCTGTTCGCGCTGGGCGCGCTGACGCAGAAGGGCATCATCCAGCCGCTGCTCAACGCCGACCAGCACATCCAGATCTTCGCCACGGTGGGCGTGTCCACCATCCTGCTGAACCTGGCGCTGGTGATCTTCGGCGCCAACGTGTTCCGCGCCCCGGTGCAACTGGGCACCAGCGCCATCGACGTCGGCAACTACTCCATGGTCACCGGCCAGTTGGTCACCTTCGTGGTCGGCCTGAGCCTGGCCGTGCTGCTGCACCTGTTCATGCACCGCACCTACCTGGGCCGCGCGCTGCGGGCGGTGGCGCAGCACCGCTACGCCGCCACGCTGATGGGCGTGAACGTCAACAACGTCTACGCCATCGCCTTCGGCCTGGGAACCGCCTTCGTCGGCATCGCCGCGGGCCTGCTGGCGCCGCAGTATCCGGTGTTCCCGACGGTGGGCACGTATTTCGTGCTGACCGCCTTCGTGATCGTGGTGCTGGGCGGCCTGGGCAGCCTGTACGGCGCGGTGGCCGGGTCCATGATCATCGGCATCGTCGATACGCTGGCCGGCTACTACATCGCCCCCGACCTGAAAGAGGTCGTCTATTTCGGGATCTTCCTCTTGATCCTTGTCCTGCGTCCGACCGGCCTGTTCGGCGTCGGCACAGAGTGATCAGAGCCCCAAGGAGCGAGACGTGTTTCCCGACTTTCGAAGCCCCAAAGCCTACGTCAGCCTGATCCTGCTGATCGTCATGTTCATCGTGCCCGTCGTCGCCGGCACGCCATTCTGGACCAACCTGTTCGTCCTGCTGTTCGTCTTTTCCGCGCTGTCGGTGGCCTGGAACATCGTCGGCGGCTACGCCGGCCAGTTGTCGCTGGGCCATGCGGTGTTCTACGGCATCGGCGGCTACACCGCCACCCTGCTGACGCAGAACTTCGGCATCTCGCCGTGGTTCGGCATGCTGGCGGGCGCGGCCATTTCCGGGGCCGTGGCGATCCTGATCAGCTATCCCACGCTGCGCCTGCGCGGCCCGTTCTTCGCGCTGGCCACCATCGCCATCCTGGAAGTGGTGCGGCTGCTGGTGATCCACGAGGAAAGCTGGACCGGCGGCTCCAGCGGCATCAGCCTGCCGCTGAACATCGGCTGGACCTGGATCGTGTTCCGCGAAAAGATCAACTACGTGATCATCGCCTTCGGCCTGTTCCTGCTGGTGACCTGGGTCTCGTGGTACATCCGCAAGTCGCGCATCGGCCATTACCTGATCGCCATCCGCGAACGCGAGGACGCGGCGCTGGCGGTGGGCATCCACACGGTGCGCGTCAAGATCATCGCCGCGGTGGTGTCGGCCATGCTGACCAGCATCATCGGCACCTTCCACATCACCTACCTGACCTTCGTCGATCCCAGCTCGGCCTTCTCGCTGGAACTGTCGATCCAGGTGGCGATGTTCGCGCTGATCGGCGGCCTGGGCACGGTGGCCGGCCCCATCGCCGGCACCTTCCTGGTGCTGCCGATCGCCGAGCTGGCGCGCGGCTGGCTGTCGAGTGTCGGCAACGGCATGCACGGGCTGATCTACGGCCTGATCCTGGTGGCGGTGGTGCTGACCATCCCGCGCGGCCTGGCCGGCGCCTTCGGCCCGGCGATCGAGCGCGCGCTGGCGCGCCTGCCCTACCTGGGCACGCCGCGCGCCCGGCGCCAACTGGTGGAGGCGGCCCGCCCGACCGACGCGGCACGGCGCGAGCAGCCGGTGCTCAAGGCCGAGAACCTGTTCAAGAGCTTCGGCGGCCTGCGCGCCACCAATGACGTATCGCTCACGCTGAACCAGCACGAAATCCTGGGCATGATCGGCCCCAACGGCGCCGGCAAGACCACGGTGTTCAATCTGCTGTCCGGCTTCCTCTCGCCCGACAAAGGCGCGGTGTCGATGGTCGACGCCAAGGGCAACTGGGTCTCGTGCAGCACGCCGGACGAGTTCGCGCACCAGGGCCTGGGCCGCACCTTCCAGATCGCCAAGCCGTTCACCGGCCTGACGGTATTGGAGAACATCATGCTGGGCGCCTTCATCCACACCGCCGACCGCGAGGAGGCCGAGCAGATCGCGCTCAAGGTGGCCGAGGAAACCGACCTGCTCAAGTACCTTAACACCGAGGCCCGCAGCCTGACGGTGGGCGGCATGAAGCGGCTGGAGATCGCCCGCGCCCTGGCGATCCGGCCGCGCATCCTGCTGCTGGACGAGGTCATGGCGGGCCTGAACCCGACCGACATCGAGAAGTCGATCAAGATGATCCGCCGCATCCGCGATTCGGGCGTGTCGGTGCTGCTGATCGAGCACATGATGCAGGCCACCATGGCGCTGTCGGACCGCATCATCGTGCTGAACGAAGGCGCGGTGCTGGTGAGCGGCGCCCCCCAGGAGGTGGTCGAGAACCCCGCCGTCATCGAAGCCTATTTGGGCAAGGAGTACCAGGATGCTTAAGGTTTCGGATCTGTCGTCGGGCTACGGCAAGAGCCAGGTGCTCAACGGCCTGAACTTCGAGGTCAATGCGGGCGAGATCGTGACGCTGATCGGCGCCAACGGCGCCGGCAAGACCACCACCCTGAAGACGCTGTGCGGCGTGGTCGCCGCCACCGCCGGCCGGGTCGAGTTCGAGGGCCGCGACCTGACCAACCGCACGCCCTACGACATCGTCGACGCCGGGATCACCATGATTCCCGAGGGCCGCCAGTTGTTCCCCCACTTCACGGTGCGCGACAACCTGCTGATGGGCTCGTACAAGCGCGCCGCCCGCCCCATCGTGCAGCGCAAGCTGGAGGAAGTGCTGCAGATCTTCCCGCGGGTGCGCGAGCGCCTGGGGCAGTACGCCGGCTCGCTGTCCGGCGGCGAGCAGCAGATGGTGGCGATCGCGCGCGGCATGATGGCCGATCCCAAGCTGCTGGTGTTCGACGAGCCCTCGCTGGGCCTGTCGCCGCTGCTGGTGCAGCAGATGTTCGACATCATCCGCGACGTCACCTCGCACGGCGTCACGGTGCTGCTGGTGGAGCAGAACGTGTTCCGCACCCTGCGCCTGGCCGACCGCGGCTACGTGCTGGAAAACGGCGCCATCGTGCGCACCGGCACCGGCGCCGAGCTGCTGGCCGATCCCCATGTCAAGAAGGCCTATCTGGGCCATTGAAATCCGAAGGACCGCATTCATGTCTCTACGCTGCACATTCATCGACCACGGCACCGGCGGCGCGCCCGACTGCCTGCGCCTGGCCGAACGCGAGATGGCCGCGCCCGCCAGCCGCCAGGTGCTGATCGAGGTGGCCTACGCCGGCGTCAACCGCCCCGACGTGCTGCAACGCTCGGGCTCGTATCCGCCGCCGCCCGGCGCCTCGCCCTATCTTGGGCTGGAGGTCGCGGGCACCATCGTCGCCGTCGGTCCGGACGCCACCCGCTGGCAGGTCGGCGACCGGATCTGCGCATTGACGCCCGGCGGCGGCTATGCGCAGTACTGCCTGGCCGACGAGCGCCACTGCCTGCCGGTGCCGCGCGGCCTGGACCTGCTGTCGGCCGCCGCCATTCCGGAGAACTACTTCACCGTCTGGACCAACGTGTTCGAACGCGCCCGCCTCGCGGCCGGCGAGAAGTTCCTGGTGCACGGCGGCTCCAGCGGCATCGGCCTGACCGCGATCCAACTGGCGCGTGCCTTCGGCGCCGAGGTCTGGACCACCGTCGGCAACCAGGAAAAGGCCGAGGCCTGCCTGAAGGCCGGCGCGCACCACGCCGTGATCTACCGCGACACCGACTACGAGGCCGAGATCCGCCAGGCCACCGGCGGCCAGGGCGTGGACGTGATCCTGGACATGGTCGGCGGCGCCTACATCAACAAGAACATTCGCCTGCTGGCGGTCAATGGCCGGCTGGTGCAGATCGCCTTCCTGGAAGGCAGCAAGGCCGAGATCGACGCCCTGCCCATCATGACAAAGCGGCTGTCGTTCACCGGTTCCACCCTGCGTCCGCGTTCCGACGAAGACAAGGGCGCCATCGCCCAGGCGCTGGCCGACAAGGTGCTGCCGCTGATGGAACAGGGGCGCTGCCTGCCGCTGATCCACCAGGTGTTCCCGCTGGAACAAGCGGCCCAGGCCCACGCACTGATGGAAAGCAGCCGGCACATCGGCAAGATCATGCTGCAGGTAAAGCCATGAGCGCGCGCTTCCAGGGCCAGGTGGCCATCGTCACCGGCGCGGTCGGCGGCATCGGTTCGGCCATCGTCGAGGGCTTCCTGGCCGAAGGCGGCAAGGTCGGGCTGATCGACTTCAATTCGCAGGGCGGCCAGGCCTATGAGCAGGAACTGAAAAAACGCGGCCATGCCGTGACCTTCGTGCACGCGGACGTCTCGCATTTCGACCAATGCCAGGCCGCCTACGACCGCGTCACGCGCGACCTGGGCCCGGCCACCATCCTGGTCAACAATGTCGGCATCTCGCCCAAGACCGATGGCCGCGCGCTGAAGGTGTGGGAGATGACGCCGGGCGAATGGGACAAGGTGGTGGCGGTCAACCTGAACAGCGTGTTCTACATGACCCACCTGGCCACGCCGCACATGGTGCGCCAGCGCCAGGGGCGCGTGATCAACATGTCGTCGGTGGCCGGCAAGGCCTATTGCGACATCGTCGCCGCGCACTACGCCGCCACCAAGGCGGCGC
Source organism: Achromobacter sp. 46006 (assembly GCF_059761975.1). Classification (NCBI taxonomy): domain Bacteria; kingdom Pseudomonadati; phylum Pseudomonadota; class Betaproteobacteria; order Burkholderiales; family Alcaligenaceae; genus Achromobacter; species Achromobacter sp. 46006. The sequence goes on along the minus strand of NZ_JCBANN010000046.1, from coordinate 7,838 downwards.
TGCTGGGCCTGACGCGCCACTGGGCCGCGGAGCTGGGCGAGCACGACGTCACCGTCAACGGCCTGGCGCCGGGGCGCATCAGCACGCCGCTGCTGAAAAGCGTGCCCAGGGAGATCAACGACGCGGTGGCCGAGGTCACCGCGCTGCGCCGGCTCGGCACGCCCGAGGAAGTGGCCGACGCCTGCCTGTTCTTCGCTTCGGACCAGGCGCGGTTCGTGACCGGGCAGGTGCTGGACGTGGCCGGCGGCTGGCTGATGACCTAGACCGCCGGGGCGTTGCCTTTCCTGGCCTGCGCGGCGCCCGCCTGGCGGCGGGCATCCGCGCTCAGAAGTCCATGCTGGCGCTCAACGAGAAGGTGCGCGGGCCGCCCAGCACCAGGTAACCGTTGCCCGGGTAGCCGCCCACCGACGACCAGTAGTTGCGGTTGGCGATGTTCTCGACGCGGGCGCGCAGCGTCACCACGTGGCCGTCGACGTCCATCATGTAGCGCAGGCCGGCGTCGAAGCGGGTCCAGCCGGGCACCTTGAGGGTGTTGGCGTCGTCCGCATAGGAGGCGCCGGTGTAGACCACGCGCCCATCCACCGTCAGGCCCTGCACGCCGGGAATGTCCCATTCCGCGCCCAGGTTGGCCTGGAAGCGCGGCACACCGATGACCCGGTTGCCGTCGATGGCGCTGTTGCCGGTGGAACGCTGCTTGGCGTCCAGGAAGGTCATGCCGCCCAGCACGCGCACGCGGTTGACGGGTTCCCCGAACACGGTCAATTCGACGCCCTGGTGGCGGTCCTTGCCGGAGGCGGTGAATTCGTTGCTGGCGTTGTAGGCCGAACGCGGTTTGTCGGTGGAGAACAGCGCCAGGCCCGCGCCCAGGCCGCCGCCGTCGTACTTGACGCCGATTTCCTTCTGCTTGGACACGTACGGCTGCAGGCTCTGGCCGGCGTTGGGCACGGGTTTGCCGTTGGCGGTCTGCGGCGCCGTATCGCCTGCGACCAGGGCTTCGATGTAATTGGCGTACAACGACACGCTCGGCGTCATCTTGAAGACGATGCCGGCAGCGGGCGAATTGCGGCTGGCGTCATAGGCGCCGTTTTCCGTGCCGGTGTTGTAGGCGTAGCTGCGCGAGGACAGGCGCTGGTGGCGGATGCCCAGGGTCAATAGCACCTTGTCATCCAGGAACGACAGCGTGTCGCCGAACGCATAGCTGCTCAGGCGCGTGCGGCCCTGCAACGCAGGATCGTCCAGGTCGTTGCCGAACAGCGCCTTGGAACTGTAGGCCGGACGGTCGTAGCTGAGCGGGTCATAGATGTTGGTCGGGGAGGTGTTCAGGTAGTCCATGACGTACGCGTTCTTCTTCTTGAGATCAAAGAAAGACGCGGATACCACAAATTCATGGCCGACCGGACCGGTGCGCATCTTGGCGCGCAGACCCAGTTCGCCGGTGTTGACGCTGTCCTTGCGCGTATTGTCGAAGCGGTAGAAATTGCCGTCGCCGGTGCTGCCATTTGTCACGGTCACGTTGGCCAGCGAGTTGGCCTCGTCGCTGCGACGCATGCCGAAGGCGGCCCAGCCGGTCAGCTTGTCGCTGAAGTCGTGCTCGGCGCGCACCGTGCCGAACACATCACGCTCGTTCGAGTACGACCAGGGCTGGGCATAGTTGGCGCTGGCATCCGGCGCATCCGGCACGCTGGTCGCGCCGCGCAGCGTCACGTTCGGCCGCGCGCGCTTGAGCTTGTTCTCCTGCCAGCCGATATCGGCCGACAGGCGCGTGTCGGCCGAACGCCAGTCCAGGCCGAGCGACACCAGGCTGGTACGGGAATGTTCGTCGTCGATGCCGGTGCCGCCGCTGCGGTTGGCCACGTTCAGGCGGATGCCGGTGCTGTCGTCCGGGCCGAAGCGGCGCGCGATGTCGGACGACACCGAGAACTGGCCGCCGCTGGAGATGCCGGTGGTAAAGCGGGTGAGCGGCTCGTTGGGCGCGCGCTTGGGCACCAGGTTGATGGCGCCGCCGATGCCATCGCCCCCCGGCGAGGCGCCCGTCAGGAAAGCCGATGCCCCACGCAGCACCTCGACCCGCTCGAACAGCTCGGTGGCGATGTACTGGCGCGGCAGCAGGCTGTACAGACCGTTGTAGGCCACGTCGTCGGAACTGAGGATGAAGCCGCGGATGAAGTACGACTCCTGGAAATTGCCGAAGCCGCGCGCCACGCGCACACCCGAGTCGTTCTGCAGCACGTCGCCGACGCTGCGCGCCTGCTTGTCCTGGATCAGCTCGTTGGTATAGCTGGTGATGCTGAACGGCGTGCTCATGATGTCCTGCGTGCCCAGCACGCCCACCCGGCCGCCGCGCGCCACCTGGCCGCCCGCGTAGGGCTGGGCCAGGCCGCCGGCCGAGGCGTCGGCGCTGGCCTCGACCTTGATCGCATCCATCGAGACGACACCCGCGTCGTCGGCGGGCGCGGCGGATTGGGCATGGACGGCGTACGGCAGGGCCGCAACCACATAGGCGAGCATTCGGATTTTCATATCGGGATGTCAGTAGGCGGGCGCTTCGCGAGAAGCAGGGAATCGCAAAAATCCCGATGGGGTCACGCGCGGATAACGGCTTGCCACTCGAACTGCGGCGGAGCCGGACGGGGCCGGCCTTGTCGAGTCCGTTCACCAAAGGGTCTTGAGATCGTGCGGACTCGATTCTAGATAAAAGGAAATCATTATCATTGCGTCCCTGATATAGAAATCTATTATGTTGTCATCAGACAACATCCCTGCCCTCGCTTCTGACGCGTTGCAGTCAGCCCGGTGGCCCGGCTTCGCCGCGCAAGCGGCCGAATTGCCCCGCTTCGTAGGCCGCCACGGCCTGGGCGAGCGCACGCGTATCCGTCATGATGAAGGGACCGCGCTGGATCACCGGTTCGTCGATGGCGGGCCCGGCGACCAGGATGAAATGCACCGGCGCACAGGCCGCGAGCAACTGCAGCAGCCCTTCCCGATCCGCCATGGCCGTCAGCGCCGCGCCAGGCGGCAGGATGGCGAAATCGGGATCGATGGCGCGCCTGGCGGCGACCGGCCCGCGCGCTCGCGCGCGCAGGCGCGCCGCCGGCATCGGCAATGGCGTCGGCGGCGGACCCGGCGGCGGCGTGGCGTCGTGCCGGGCCCGCACGCCCATTTCCCCCCGCACGGCATACAGCCAGGCGTTCCACCCCGCCGGCAATGGCACCAGGCGCGACGCCCCCGGGCGCAGCCAGCCGTCAAGGATCAACAGCGGCTCAGGCGTTTCCAAAGGCGCGGCCCAGCCCTCGTAACAGCCGGCGGCCACCCGCACACGGCCGGCATCGCTCTGCAGCACCGGCATTTCCCAAGCCTTCACCAGCATGGCCGACGGCGGCAGCGATTTCAGCCGCTCGGGCAGATTGACGTACAACCGCAGGCCGTTGAGCCGCGCCGTGTCCACCAGTTCGTGGCCGTGCACCACCCCGCGGCCCGCCACCGTCCAATGCAGGTCGCCCGCCCGGGCCTCGTGCTCGTTGTCCAGGCTGTCGCGGATGCGCAGGCCGCCCAGCGTGTCCTCCAGCAAGAGCGTAACCGTCGACATGCCTGCGTGGGGATGCGGCGCGACGGCCGGCCCGGTCATGACGAAGTGGTCCACCAGGACCAGCGGCGACATGCCCTGGGGAAAATCGGTATATCGGAAATGCCGGTACGAACAGATGTCGCCCTCGGGTTCGAAGAATCGGGCCACGGGAGGGCTGAGGCGGATGGTCAAGGGTGTGCAGCCTGGTTTTGGGGTGGCGCAGAGCTTATGAGTTCCGCGCGCGGGACAGTAGAGGCCAATTTCAGGAATAATTGTCCTGAATTACAGGACAATCCCCAAAAGCTGGCCGCATGCACTCCTACATTCATCATCTCGACGACCTGCTGCTTTTCACCGAGGTGGTGGAAAAAGGCGGCTTTTCCGCCGCCGCCCGCGTGCTCAATATGCAACGTTCCAAGCTCAGCCGGCGCGTGGCCGAGCTGGAAGCGCGCCTGGGCCTGCGGTTGCTGCAACGCAACACCCGCCGGGTCTCGCTCACGCCCATGGGCGAACAGATTTACGTCCATGCCCTGGCGATGGCGCGCGAGGCCCGCAGCGCCTTCGACCTGGCGGCGGCGATGGGCGACACGCCCAGCGGCCTGCTGCGCATGACCGCGCCCTCCGCGCTGGCCGTGACCCTGCTTGGCGAACTGGTGGCGCGCTTCTGCCTGAAGCATCCCGGCGTGCGGGTACTGCTGGACACCCGCGACCAGATCATCGACCTGGTGGGCGAAGGCTACGACCTGGCCTTCCGCGCCCAGGGCGCCTCACTCACCGATTCGCGACTGGTGGCGCGCGAACTGGCGCCGATCCCGCAGACCCTGGTGGCGGCCCCGGAGATCGCCCGGGCCGCGCCGCGCCATCCGCGCGAACTGAGCGCGTTGCCGCTGCTGGCCCATGCCACCCAGGACAGCCCGCAAAGCTGGCATTTCACCGGCCCCGCGGGTGAAGCCGAGTCGCTCGAATTCCGCCCCCGCTGCCTCAGCAGCAACCTGGCGGCGCTGCGCGAGATGGCGCGCGCCGGCCTGGGCGTGGCGCTGCTGCCCCACTATCTGTGCGCCGGCGCTTTGGCCGAAGGCGGCCTGGTCCAGTTGCTGCCGGCCTGGCAGACCGCCCGGGCCCGCATCTATGCGGTCATCCCGGCGCGCCGCGGCGCGCCGCTGGCCTTGCGGCGCTTTCTGGATTTCGCCGCGGCGGAAATGCCGGCATTGCTGGCCTGATCCGGCGTCCTGCCCGGCCATGCGCCTGTAGGACTTCTTTGTTAAAACCCGGGGGGCTTGCAGGGACGACGCGCGTGCGCCAAAGTAAGGCGTTGCGCGCTTACCGTGCAACCGCCGCCGGGCGCGGGGCGGAACTTTGACGCGCCCCTTGAGTCTTATATAAGATATAAGACACGAATCGCGCCCGCGCCGCCGTCACCCGGAATGACAAACGCGCCGAAACGCCTGAAAATGCCGGCTTTACGCGGGCAAAACCACGGAGTCCATCATGCCGCACAACACCCTCGATACACTCAAGAATTTCAAGATCGGCAACAAGTCCTGTCAGTACTATTCGCTGCCGGCGCTGGGCAAGTCCCTGGGCATCGACGTGCAGCGGCTGCCGGTCTCCATCCGCATCGTGCTGGAATCCGTGCTGCGCAACTGCGACGGCAAGAAGGTCACCGAGGAACACGTGCGCCAACTCGCCAACTGGCAGGCCAACGCCAAGCGCGAAGATGAAATCCCGTTCGTGGTGGCGCGCGTGGTGCTGCAGGACTTCACCGGCGTGCCGCTGCTGGCGGACATCGCCGCCATGCGCTCGGTGGCCGACAAGATGGGCAAGAGCCCCAAGAGCATCGAGCCGCTGGTGCCGGTCGACCTGGTGGTGGACCACTCGGTCATGATCGACTACTTCGGCACCAAGAATGCGCTGGACCTGAACATGAAGCTGGAATTCAAGCGCAACCAGGAGCGCTACCAGTTCATGAAGTGGGGCATGCAGGCCTTCGACACCTTCGGCGTGGTGCCCCCGGGCTTCGGCATCGTCCACCAGGTCAACCTGGAATACCTGGCGCGCGGCGTGCACCAGGACAAGAAGAACAACGTCTACTACCCGGATTCGCTGGTGGGCACCGACAGCCACACCACCATGATCAACGGCATCGGCGTGGTCGGCTGGGGCGTGGGCGGCATCGAGGCCGAGGCCGGCATGCTGGGCCAGCCGGTGTACTTCCTGACCCCCGACGTGGTGGGCGTGGAACTCAAGGGCAAACTGCGCGGCGGCGTCACCGCCACCGACCTGGTGCTGACCATCACCGAAATGCTGCGCCGTGAAAAAGTGGTCGGCAAGTTCGTCGAGTTCTGTGGCGAAGGCACGGCCAGCCTGTCCGTGGCCGAACGCGCCACCATCGGCAACATGGCGCCCGAGTACGGCGCCACCATGGGCTTCTTCCCGGTCGACGGCCGCACCATCGACTACTTCCGCGGCACCGGCCGCACCGAAGCCGAAATCGCCGCCTTCGAGGCCTACTTCAAGGCCCAGGGCATGTTCGGCGTGCCCGCCGCCCAGGACATCAACTACACCAAGCTGCTGACGCTGGACCTGTCCACCGTGGCGCCGTCGCTGGCCGGCCCCAAGCGCCCCCAGGACCGCATCGAGATCGGCAACGTCAAGAGCACCTTCATCGACCTGTTCTCCAAGCCGGTCGCCGAGAACGGCTTCAACCAGCCGGCCGAGAAGCTGCAGCAGACCTTCACCACCAGCGCCGGCACCCAGGTCAAGAACGGCGACATCCTGATCGCCGCCATCACCTCCTGCACCAACACCTCCAACCCCAGCGTGCTGCTGGCGGCGGGCCTGCTGGCCAAGAAGGCCGTGGAAGCCGGCCTGAAGGTGCCCAAGCACATCAAGACCTCGCTGGCCCCCGGATCGCGCGTGGTCACCGAATACCTGACCAAGACCGGCCTGCTGCCCTACCTGGAAAAGCTGGGCTTCGACGTGGCCGCCTACGGTTGCACCACCTGCATCGGCAACGCCGGCGACCTGACGCCCGACCTGAACGAGGTCATCACCAGCAATGACCTGGTGTGCTCGGCGGTGCTGTCCGGCAACCGCAACTTCGAGGCGCGCATCCACCCGAACATCAAGGCCAACTTCCTGGCCTCGCCGCCGCTGGTGGTGGCCTACGCCCTGGCCGGCACCGTGACGCGCGACCTGATGACCGAACCGGTCGGCCGCGGCAAGAACGGCGACATCTGGCTGGGCGACATCTGGCCGACCACCGAGGAAGTGGAGGCGCTGCTCAAGTACGCGCTGGACCCCAAGGCCTTCGAGGCCAACTACGGCCAGGTCAAGAGCAACCCCGGCAAGCTGTGGGAGAACATCAAGGGCGTCAAGGGCGACACCTACAACTGGCCCGATTCCACCTACATCGCCGAGCCGCCGTTCTTCGAAGGCTTCGGCATGACGCCGGGCGCCATGCCGACCGTCAAGAACGCGCGCGCGCTGGGCGTGTTCGGCGACTCGGTCACCACCGACCACATCTCGCCGGCCGGCTCCATCAAGGAAACCTCGCCCGCGGGCAAATGGCTCAAGGAACACGGCGTCATGAAGGCCGATTTCAACAGCTACGGCTCGCGCCGCGGCAACCATGAAATCATGATGCGCGGCACCTTCGCCAACGTGCGCATCAAGAACCTGATGATCCCGGCGCTTCCTGACGGCAGCCGCTTCGAGGGCGGCGAGACCCTGTTCCAGCCCACCGGCGAACAGATGTCGATCTACGACGCGGCCATGAAGTACGTGGCGGCCGGTACCCCCACCGTGGTGTTCGGCGGCGAAGAATACGGCACCGGCTCGTCGCGCGACTGGGCCGCCAAGGGCACCCAACTGCTGGGCGTCAAGGCCGTCATCGCGCGCAGCTTCGAGCGCATCCACCGCAGCAACCTGGTGGGCATGGGCGTGCTGCCACTGCAGTTCAAGGGCAGCGACAGCGTGCAGTCGCTGGGCATCACCGGCGAGGAAACCTACGACATCTCGGGCCTGGAAAGCGGCATCAAGCCGATGCAGGACGTGACGCTGACGATCACCCGCAAGGATGGCTCCAAGCAGGACGTGACGCTGCTGCTGCGCATCGACACCCCGATCGAGGTCGACTACTACCAGCACGGCGGCATCCTGCCCTTCGTGCTGCGCCAATTGCTGGCCGCGTAACGCGCCGGCCGCCAAGGCAAAGCCCCTGGAACCGCGAGGTTCCAGGGGCTTTTTCATCGCCGAGCCGCCTCAAGATGAA
>NZ_JCBANN010000045.1:0-46670 GCF_059761975.1 Achromobacter sp. 46006 | reverse complement strand
GGCTCGAACAGCCTGCCGCCTTTTTTGATTTCGGACCGACCGGCTGGATCAGTGCTTCATCGCGCCGTGGTCGTGGCTCATGCCGGGATTGTGCGAAGCCGGCTTGACCTTGAACTGCACCGCCACCTCGCCCGCCTTTTCGAACTTGAGGGTGGCCGGCACCGTGGCGCCCTCAGCGAACGGCGCCTTCAGCTTGATGAACATGACGTGATAGCCGCCCGGCGACAGCTTGACCTCGCCATTGGCCGGCAGCACGATGCCACCCTCGACCTGCCGCATCTTGGCCACGCCGTTGGTGTTCTCGACCGTATGCAGCTCGACGCGCTCGGCGGCGTCGGACGAGATCGACAGCAGGCGGTCGGCCGTCTTGGCATCGTTGTCGATGTCCATGTAGCCGGCGCCATTGGACTGCCCAGGCGCCGACGCGCGCACCCAGAGGTCATCGATCTCGACCTGGCCAACCTTGTAATCCTTGGCCCAGGCCGAACCAGCCGCGCACAGGCCCAGGACAACGACGGCGGCGAACTTGCGGATCTTCATGAGGATGTCTCTCCTGTGGGTTAACGCCGCCGGACCAGGCTGCGGGCGGCTGACAGAACCGAATCGGTCAAAGCTTCCATGGCTTCGGAGTTTACCCGCCAATGCTGCCAGTAGAGCGGCACGTCCTCCCAGGCGCGGCCCCGCAGCAGCATCAACTGACCAGCGTCAAGATGTTCCTGCACCAGCGGCAGTGGATTCATGGTCCAGCCCAACCCGCCCAGCGTTGCCTGCACGAAGGCGCGGGTGGATGGCACCCACCAAACGGGGGGCTGCCACGGCGCCGGGTCGGAGATCTTGTGCGCAAACCTCGCCTGCAGCGCATCCTTGCGGTTGAACACCAGCACCGGCGCCAGCGCCAGCGTCTGCGCGTTCACGCCCTGGGCGAAATAGCGTTTGTGGAAGGCCGGCGTACAGGTTGCCACGTAGCGCATGCTGCCCAGGGCATGAATGCGGCAGCCCTGCACCGGATCGGCCAGCGTCGTCACCGCCCCCAGCACCGCGCCATTGCGCAGCAACGCCGCGGTGTGGTCCTGGTCTTCGGACTGCATGTCGAGCGTGGCGCGGGTACGGCTGGAAAACTGCAGGGCGGCCTCGACGAACCAGGTTTCCAGGCTGTCGTGGTTCACGGCTATCGGAATACTGGCGTGAGGGACCTCGTCATCCGCCACCCCCAGGCGATTCAGGGCATCGTGTTCCAGCAGCGCGGTCTGCTCGGCCAATTGCACCAGCACCTGGCCATCGGCAGTGGCCGCTGCCGGCACGGTGCGCTGGACCAGCAGACGGCCCATGCGATCCTCCAGCGCCTTGATCCGCTGCGACACCGCGGACGGCGTCACGCTCAAGGCCTGCGCCGCCCGCTCGAAACTGCCTTCGCGCACCACCGCGGCAAGGGCCCGCAGATTGCCATGATCGATTTTCATTGGATTAGATTTACTTAATATAGTGAAGGAAAATTAGCTGTATTTCATATGCGTGGCAAGTGAGAATGTTGCATTGCCGGCCTGCGCAATGCGGCCGGCCCGCAATCCAAGCGCCGCCACAAGGCGTTGCAGTCAAAAGGTTCGCTGTCATGTTCACCACGCTGTCATCCCCCCTCTTTCTCACCGCCTGGGCCAGCGGCACGGCCACCGGGCTGGGACTGTTCGCCGTCGTCGGCGCGCAGAGCGCATTCATCCTGCGCCAGGGATTGATGCGCGCGCACTTGCTGTCGGTGGTCGCGATCTGCGCGCTGATCGACGCGGTCTTCATCTTCGCGAGCGTCTCTGGCCTGCAGGCCCTGACTGCCTGGTTCCCGTGGCTGACCACCGCCGTGCTGTGGTTCGGCGTGGCATTTCTGTCCTGGTATGCATTGCAATCGGCGCGTCGTGCCTGGACCGCCACGGGCGGTCTGGCCGCCGCGCGCGACGTGGTGCCTTCGCGCCGCGCCGCGATGCTGGGCGCGCTGGGCTTTTCGCTGCTCAACCCCCACTTCTGGCTCGACATGGTGGTAGTGGGATCGCTCGCCCACGGCTTCGATGATGCCCGCATGGCGTTCGCCGCCGGCGCGCTCACGGCCAGCCTGCTGTGGCTCGCCGTGCTGGGTATCGGCTCGCGCCTGTTCGCCCGCTTCTTTGCCAGCGCGGCGGCCTGGCGGGTGCTGGACGGCATCATCGCCGTGGTCATGGCCGGCCTGGCAATCAGCCTCGCCGTCAAGGGCGTCTGACCGTCGGGCGGCGCGGGCGTGACGGCAGCGAGGTGACCGCCGCCCGGATAGCGCGGAAGAACGCGGGCTGGGCGGCACTTTTATAATCGCCGTGTTGCCACTCTTTCGTCGGGCGCATGGCCGGCCCGCCAGACGATCATGCGCGGACCCTCTCCCTCCAAAGACGTGCGCCTGCCGCCACTGGCCGCCATCCAGGCCTTCGAGGCAGCCGCCCGGCTCGGCTCGTTCGAACGCGCCAGCGAAGAACTGTTCGTCACCGCCAGCGCCATCGGCAAGCGCATCGCCGCGCTGGAAGCCCAGCTCGATGTCACGCTCTTCATCCGCAGCAGCCGTGGCGCCACCTTGAGCGCGGCCGGCCATGAGTACCTGGAACAGGTGCGCACCGCGCTGGCCCTGCTGTCGGATGCCTCGCTGCACCAGCGCGGCGAACCCAAACTGGAACCCCTGCGGGTCGTCTCGACGCCCACCTTCGCGCGTCAGGTGCTGATCCCGGCCTTGCCCGGCTTCACCGCCGACCATCCGGAGGTCGAACTGGAGATCCTGCTGTCCATCCCCTACCTGGACATCATGCCGCCGAACGCCGATGTCTGGATCCGTTTCGGCAGCGGCAAGTATCCCGGCCTGCAGGCCCGGCCGCTGACCGCCGATCCGGTGTTCGCGGTCTGCGCGCCCGCGTACCGCGATTCCCATGGCCCCTTTGCGCAGCCGCAAGACCTGTCGCGCGCGGCGTTGTTGCGTTGCCCGATGGAACCCTGGCGCCCCTGGCTGGCCGCCGCGGGGCTGGACTGGCCCGAACCGGCGCGCGGGGTCTGGCTGGTCGACCTGGGCATGATGCTGGCGGCGGCCCGCGCCGGCCAGGGCATTGCCCTGACCCGCCGCACCCTGGCCGCCGAATGGCTGGACGAGGGCAAGTTGGTGCGCGTGCTCGACATCGAAACGGCCGGCGAATCACAGTACTACCTGTGCACCGAGGCATCGCGTCCACCCGGCGGCGCGGTCCAGGCGTTTTCCCTATGGCTGGCCGCGGTCTGCGAACGCGCCGCCCAGTGGCCAAGGGCCGCTTCGGCGGGAGCGGAATAAATTTCCAGCCCCAGGCGGAAGGAAATTCCGCGCACTCGGACGCATCGCTGGCTAGCATGCGGCGGACAGGGCTTGCGCGGCAGACCGGCAACCCGCCGTCCGCCCGCCGACATGCGGTGGCCGCGTGCTGCATCGCAGCAACCAGTTCGCCAGCCGTGCATCCGTACTAGGTATTTACGCGGAAAAACCCCGTCGGGTCAGATTCGCGTAAGCGATTAAGCAGACAGTCACAACACGCAACACAGGAGCGCGCCACCCACTTTGCCTTGCCGCCTGGCGCCGGCACACGGTTTTCCACGCAGTTCTACTAATTACAACGGAGACATCCATGGATTTTCGTTTGAAGCTGCTTGCAGGAACCCTTGCTTTTGCTGTCTCGGCCGCGGGTTACGCCGCCGATCCCATCAAGATCGGCGTTACCGGCCCCTACACCGGCGGTTCTTCTTCCATGGGCGTGAGCATGCGCGATGGCGTGCGCCTGGCCATCGAGGAAATCAACAAGAACGGCGGCGTGCTCGGCCGGCAACTGGTCGCGGTGGAACGCGATGACGAAGCCAAGAACGAGCGCGGCGTACAGATCGCCCAGGAGCTGATCAACAAGGAACAGGTCACCGCCACCGTCGGCTACATCAACACGGGCGTGGCGCTGGCGTCGCAACGCTTCTACCAGGATGCCAAGATCCCGGTGTTCAACAACGTCGCCACCGGCAGCGTCATCACGCACCAGTTCAAGGCGCCGGAATACAAAGACAACTACGTGTTCCGCAACTCGGCCAACGACAGCATCCAGGCACCGATGATCGTCGAGGAAGCCATTACCCGCCGCGGCTTCAAGAAGGTCGCGATCCTGGCCGACTCCACCAACTACGGCCAATTAGGCCGCGAGGATCTGGAAAAGGCGCTCGACGCCAAGGGCATCAAGCCGGTAGCCGTCGAGAAGTTCAACATCAAGGACGTCGACATGACGGCCCAGTTGCTCAAGGCCAAGGCCGCCGGCGCCGAAGCCGTGCTGACCTACGGCATCGGCCCCGAGCTGGCGCAGATCGCCAACGGCATGGCCAAGCTGGGATGGAAGGTGCCGATCATCGGCAGTTGGACGCTGTCGATGGCCAACTACATCGACAATTCCGGCGCCAACGGCGAAGGCGCGCGCATGCCGCAGACCTTCATCCAGGACCCCGACACCCCCAAGCGCAAGGCCTTCATCGACGCCTATCTGGCCAAGTTCAAGCCCAAGAACGACCGTATCGATTCGCCGGTATCGGCGGCACAGGGCTATGACTCGGTGTTCCTGCTGGCCGCGGCCATCAAGCAGGCCAATTCCACTGAAGGCCCGAAGATCCGCGAGGCGCTCGAGAACCTGCAGACACCCGTCGAAGGCGTGGTGATGACCTACAACAAGCCCTTCACCCACGACAACCACGACGCCATCACCGCCAAGCAAGTGCTCATTGGCGAGGTCAAGGGCGGCCGCGTGATCAAGGCCAACTAAGTTCGTCCGCAGCAATGCGGCGGCGGCTGCCCGGCCGCCGCCGCCGGCGCTCCCGCGCGCGGGGCGCCGGCATGCAGCCGTCTGACAACAGCGTTCTGCCCACGGGGGTTGGGACGGAACACAGCGCCTCACGACACATACCATGATTCTTCTACAGCTTATCTATAGCGGTATCGCGCTGGGCATGATCTATGCCGTCATCGCGTTCGGATACCAGCTCACCTTCGCCACATCCGGCACCCTTAACTTCGGCCAGGGGGAGGCCCTGATGCTGGGCGCGCTGGTCGGGCTCACGCTGGTCGGACTGGGGGTGAACTACTGGGTCATGATCCCCATCGTCTGCATTTTCGGCTTCGCGCAAGGCGTGCTGGTCGAGCGGGTGGGCGTACGACCGGCCATCAAGACGCGATCGGAATTCGGCTGGATCATGGCCACCATCGCGCTGGGCATCATCTTCAAGAACGTAGCCGAGAACGTCTGGGGCCGCGATGACCTGCGCTTTCCCTCGCCGCTGCCCGAAGCGCCGATCCAGGTGATGGGCGCCAACGTGCTGCCGATGGAACTGCTGGTGGTGTTCGGCGCGCTGGCCATGATGCTGCTGGTGGAAGTGTTCAACCGCAAGTCCATCTACGGCAAGGCCTTCGTCGCCACCTCCAATGACCGCGACGCCGCCGGCCTGATGGGCATCAACACCGGCATGGTGATCACGTTTTCGTATGCACTGTCGTCGCTGACCGCCGCCTTCGCGGGCGTGCTGGTGGCGCCGCTGACCTTGACCGGCGCCACCATGGGCGCGGTGCTGGGGCTGAAAGCCTTCGCGGTGGCCATCATCGGCGGCCTGTCCAGCGGCATGGGCGTGGTGGTGGGCGGACTGATCCTGGGGATCGCCGAGACCACCACCGGTTTCTATATTTCCACGGGGTACAAGGATGTGCCGGGCCTGGTCCTGCTGCTGCTCGTACTGACGTTCAAGCCCGCCGGCCTGTTCGGCAAGACCGCCATCAAGAAGGTGTAACCGATGAAACCCCTGCACCTTCTGCTTTCCATCGTGGCGGTTGCCTGCCTGGCGGCCGTGCCGCTGGGCGTGACCAATACGTATTACCTGCACCTGATCGAAACCATCATGATCTACGCGATCCTGCTGTTCGGGCTCGATATCGTGGTGGGCTACACGGGGCAGGTGTCGCTGGGCCATGCGGGCCTGTTCGGCATCGGCTCCTACGTGGCCGGCGTACTGTTCTTCCATCTGCAACTGCCGATCTGGGTCACCCTGCCGGCGGCCATCCTCATCGCCGCGGCCTTTGGCGTGGTGCTGGCATTGCCGGCGCTGCGCGTAACCGGGCCCTACCTGGCGATGGTGACACTGGCGTTCGGCACCATTATCCAGATCCTGATCAACGAAATGACCTTCATGACCGAAGGCCCGCTCGGCATCAAGATACCCAAGCCGTCCATCGGCGGACACGTCCTGACCAAGAGCGAGTACTTCTGGCTGGTGGCGGCGTTGCTGGTGCTGTCGCTGATCGTGGTGCACCGGATCCTGAAGTCGCACCTGGGACGCTCTTTCGAGGCGCTGCGCGACAGCCCGATCGCATCGGACTGCATGGGCGTGTCGGTCTACCGGCACAAGGTGTTCGCCTTCGTCATCAGCGCCGGCTTCGCCGGCCTGGCCGGGGCGCTGTATTCGTATTCCGAGCAGTACATCTCGCCCAATACCTATAACTTCGAGCTGACCATCCTGTTCCTGCTGGCCATCATCATGGGCGGGCGCAAAAGCCGCACAGGCGCGTTGCTGGGCGCGTCGATCATCGTGCTGCTGCCCAAGATGCTGGACGATATCGATACCTTCCGCCTGATCGCGCTGGGCGTGGCAATCGTGGTGACCGTGGGCAGCGCGCTCGCGGTGTCGAAAGGCCGCGCCGAAGCCCGCCGGGTGGCGGTGCCGGTGGCCGGCACTGTCCTGCTGGCGGTGTTCTCGTACTGGCTGGATGCGGTGACCGACTGGCGCCTGACGATCTTCGGCGCCATGATCCTGTTCGTCGTCTACTACCTGCCTGACGGCATTGTCGGCTTCGTGCGCAACCTGTTCTTCTCGAACCGCCGCGCGGCGCTGGCGGTCAAGAAAGACTTGATCAACGAGCGCGACGCTGTCCCGGACGCCGTCCAGGGCAAGGGCGAGACCCTGCTGGCGGCCAAGGGGGTGCTGATGCAGTTCGGCGGCCTCAAGGCGCTCAACGAGGTTGACCTGACGGTCGAGCGCGGCACCATCCACGGGCTCATCGGGCCGAACGGCTCGGGCAAGAGCACGATGATGAACGTGCTGACCGGCATCTACGTGCCCACGGCCGGCGCGGTGGAATTCTCGGGCAAGTCACTGGTGGGCCTGGCGCCGGCCGACATCGCCGCCACGGGCATCGCCCGCACCTTCCAGAACGTGCAGTTGTTCGGCGAAATGACGGCACTGGAGAATGTGCTCGTGGGTCTGCACCATACCTTCACCACGGGCCTGGCCGGGATCGCGCTGCGTACGTCCAAGTGGAAGGGCGAAGAACAAGGCGCCCGCGCCCGCGCCCTGGCCCTGCTGGAATTCGTGGGGCTGGAGGACATGGCCAACGAAGAGGCGCGCAACCTGCCCTACGGCAAGCAACGCCTGCTGGAGATCGCCCGCGCATTGGCGCTGGATCCGCAGTTGCTGCTGCTGGACGAACCCGCGGCCGGCCTGACGGCGCCGGATATCGTCGAGCTGCTGGCCATCATCCGCAAGGTGCGCGACCACGGCATCACGCTGATCCTGATCGAGCATCACATGGATGTCGTAATGGGCGTATGCGATACCGTGTCGGTGCTGGACTTCGGCCAGAAGATCGCCGAAGGGCTGCCCAACGAAGTACAGAGCAACGCCAAGGTTATCGAGGCGTATCTGGGCGGCGCGCCCGCCTGACGCCGAGGACGACAACATGCTATCGATCAAGAATCTGGAAGCGGGCTACGGGAAGGTGAAAGTGCTGCATGGCATCAGCATGGAGGTCCCGAAGGCCAAGGTGGTGACGTTGATCGGCTCGAACGGGGCCGGCAAGACAACGACAATGCGGGCGCTGTCGGGGATGATCCGGCCGACGGCGGGCGAGGTCACGCTGGGCGGCAAGCGCATCGACGGACTGGAATCGCATCGGATCGCACGGCTTGGGTTGGCGCATTCGCCCGAGGGGCGGCGGGTGTTTCCAACGCTGTCCGTCACCGACAACCTGCTGCTGGGCGCATTTCCCCGGCTGACGGGAAGCCGGCCCAAGGGCAATGTGCAGGCGGATCTGGAAAGGGCGATGGATCTGTTTCCGCGCCTGAAGGAGCGGCGCGATCAGTTGGCGGGGACGCTGTCCGGTGGCGAGCAGCAGATGCTGGCGATGGCGCGGGCGGTGATGCTCAATCCGGAGCTGGTGCTGCTGGACGAACCTTCGATGGGGCTGGCGCCGATCCTGGTGGAGGAGGTTTTCCGGATCATTGCGCGGCTCAAGGACGAAGGCGTGACGATGTTGCTGGTCGAGCAGTTTGCGGCGGCGGCGCTAAATGTCGCGGATTACGGGTATGTGCTGGAGAACGGCAAGATCTCGGTGCATGGGAGTGCGGACAAGCTCAAGCATGATCCGGCTGTGGTGGCGGCTTATCTTGGGGGGTCGCACTGAGGTCGTCGTTGTTGCTTGCAGCTTGTTGATTTCTTGAGACGCACGGCGGGACGCCTGCTCCTGGTGGGCCGAGGGGGCGGACGAAAAAAAAGCAGGATTGCGCTTGGCGCAATCCTGCCTTTGCTTTTTCCCGCGCGGGACGGCCGCAGGGCTTAGACGTTGATGGTCAGGGTAACGTCGATGTTGCCGCGGGTGGCGTTCGAGTAGGGGCAGACGATATGGGCGGCGGCGACGAGTTTTTCGGCTTCGGCGCGGTCCATGCCAGGCAGCGAGATCTTCAGTTCGGCTTCGATGCCGAAACCGGTGGGGATCGGACCGATGCCGACCGAGCCGTCGATGGTGGCATTAGCGGGCATGGCGATCTTGTCGCGGCCGGCGACGAACTTCATGGCGCCCATGAAGCAGGCGGAGTAGCCAACGGCGAACAGTTGCTCGGGATTGGTGCCGGCCGCGCCGGCGCCGCCCAGTTCCTTCGGGGTGGTCAGCTTGACGTTCAGGTTGCCGTCGTCGGAGACGCCGGTGCCTTCACGACCGCCGGTGACGTGGGCGTGGGCGCGGTACAGGACTTTTTCGATGGACATGGTGCGTTCCTTTTGGATGAAGGTGGGACTGCCAGGCTGGCGGGACCCTTCCCGCTTCGGCCTTTACTAACAAAATAGCGTGCTATTGCATAGCGCACTATTTTTAATCGAAGATGACAGCAGTTGCCATCATCCGCCTCAAAGGCTGCGAATCAAAGACTACCGACCAACTTTTCGCGCAACGCGTGCAACGACCTCATGGTGCCCTGCGCCTCTTCCAGCGAACACTGGGCCGCGGCGGCGATGGCGTGGGGCACGGCTTCGGCCTGGCTGCGCAGGTCGCGGCCCTGCCTGGTCAAGGTGACGATGACCTGGCGTTCGTCTTCCTGCGCGCGGGTCCGGGTGACCAGGCCCGCCGCCTCCAGCCGTTTGAGCAGGGGCGTCAGTGTGGCCGAATCCAGGAACAGGCGTTCGCCGATGTCGGAAACCGTGATTTCGTCGCGTTCCCACAGTACCAGCATGACCAGGTACTGCGGGTAAGTCAGATCCAGGCCGCGCAGCAGCTTGCGGTACACCTTGTTCATGGCCAGGGAGGTCGAGTACAGGGCGAAACACAGCTGGCTGTCTAGCAGCAGCGGGTTGAACGCGCTTTTGGGCTGGGATCTGGATTTCATTGTGCAATATTAAATAGCGCGCTATTTATAGTCAAGCACTTTTTCCGGTTTTTGTATCCGCCATGGTTGTCGGGCGGCTGGCGTCCCCGCGCCGTCGCGGCCAGCGCTGGCGCCGGCGCCTCGGCCGCCACTCAGGCGGCGTGCTCACTTTCCAGCGCGCCACGGTCGGAACCGTAACGCTTGAGGCCGTCCAGGTCCAGCACCCGCACGGCGCCATACTCGACATTCAGCAGGCCGGCCTCTTCCAGCTTGCGCAGCGCCTGGTTGGCGCGCTGGCGCGAAACCCGGGCCAGGTAGCCGACTTCTTCCTGCGTGATCGTCAAACGCATCCCCATGCCGGGATACAGCAGGGGATTGAACAGTTCAGCCAGGCAGCGTGCCACGCGCGCGTCCGGGTCCAGCAGGCGATCGTACTCGGCCTTGCCGATGAACTGCGCGACGCGCTCGTTCAACTGGTGCAGCAGGTAGCGATTGAACGGGATGCTGGAATCCAGCAGCCAGTCGAATGTGGCGGCCGGCAGGCGCGCGACCACGGAATCACGCAGTGCCACGATGTCGTACTTGCGGACTTCGCGCTTGAGCAGCGAGCCCTCGCCGATCCAGCCGCCGGCCGGCACGCCCGTCAGCGACGCGACCTTGCCTTCGGCATTGCCCACCGACACTTTGACCAGGCCGGCCAGCACGCCGATCCATGCCTGGGCGAGCTCGCCTTTGCGCTCTATGATCGACCCGGCGGCAACCTGCTGCACGGACAGGTCGCGCTCGACGCGCGCTTGCTGTTCGCTGTCGAGCACGCGAAACCAGGCCGCGGCGAGTTGCAGGGAGTCGGATAGCTGCATCGGGAATACCCTAAAAGTTCCTTGAATGTCGCGATGGTGACAGTTGGTAGCAACCCAACCTTATACCTTAACTCCTGCCGTAAATCTAAAACCAACTGGTCAAGCGCGATCACCCGCGCGCCGCATCTCGCGGCCCCGGGCCCGACACGCCCAAACCGGAGGAGACAACGTGGCACATTCATCGCCCGCATCCGCACAGATGCCGGCGGCGCTGGACACCTTTCCAGCGCTGCTGTTCGCGCATGCCGACGTACGCGGGTCGCGGCCCGCGATACGAGAGAAAGACCTGGGCATCTGGCAAACCCTTACCTGGTCGCAAGTGGCCGAGCATGTGCGCCAGGTCGCTCACGGCCTCGCCTCGCTGGGCATCCAGCCGGGCATGCATGTGGCCGTGATCGGCGAGAACCGTCCGCGGCTGTACATGGCCATGATGGCCGCGCAATCGCTCGGCGCCATTCCCGTTCCGCTCTACCAGGACGCCGTGGCCCAGGAAATGGTCTACGTGCTGCAGGACGCCGAGATCAGCGTCGCCGTGGTCGAGGACCAGGAACAGGTCGACAAGATGCTGGAAGTGCGCGAGCAATGCCCCGCGCTCAAGCACGTGGTCTACGACGACCCGCGCGGCCTGCGCCACTACACCGATGCGATGCTGCTGTCGTACGACCGGCTCGAGGAAATCGGCCGCGACTACGCCGCGCAGCACCCCGACTTCTTCGCCCGCGCCGTGGCCGCGGTGCAGCCGCATGACGCGGCCGCGATGTTCTATACCTCGGGCACCACCGGCAAGCCCAAGGGCGTGGTGCTGACGCACCATGCGCTGATCGACCGCGCCCGCGCCGTGTCCGAAATGGAGAACCTGACCGACCGCGAGGACGTGCTGGCCTACCTGCCGCCGGCCTGGATCGGGCAGAACATGTTCTCGTACACGCAACTGCTGGTCACGGGCTTCACCGTGAACCATCCAGAATCGCCCGATACCGTGTCGATCGACATGCGCGACATCGGGCCGACCTATTATTTCGCGCCGCCGCGCGTGCTGGAAGGCCTGCTGACGCACGTGATGATCCGCATGGAAGACGCCGGCTATCTCAAGCGCAAGCTGTTCCATGCCTGCATGAAGCTGGCGCGCCGCGTCGGCACGCGCATCCTGGACGGCGAATCCGTCAACCCCTGGGACCGCCTGCGCTATGCGCTGGGCAATGTGCTGATCTACGGCCCGCTGCGCAACGCGCTGGGCATGAGCCGCGTGCGGGTGGCCTATACGGCGGGCGAGGCAATCGGCCCCGACCTGTTCGTGTTCTACCGCTCCATCGGCATCAACCTCAAGCAGCTCTACGGCTCCACCGAGACCTCGGTGTTCGTCTGCGTGCAGCCGGACGGCCAGGTGCGCGACGACACGGTCGGCCCGCCCGTGCCGGGCGTGGAGATCCGCGTGGCCGACAATGGCGAGATCCTGGTCAAGAGTCCCGGCTTGTTCAAGGAGTACTACCGCAACCCCGACGCCACCCAGGAAGCGCGCAGCGCCGATGGCTGGTTCCACACGGGCGACGCGGGTTACCTGGACACCGACGGCCAGCTCAAGATCATCGACCGCGCCAAGGATGTCGGCAAGCTGGCCGACGGCAGCCTGTTCGCGCCCAAGTACCTGGAGAACAAGCTCAAGTTCTTCCCGCACATCAAGGAAGCCGTGGCCTTCGGCGCCGGCCGCGACGATGTCTGCGCCTTC
The DNA here is from genome assembly GCF_059761975.1 of Achromobacter sp. 46006. Taxonomy (NCBI): domain Bacteria; kingdom Pseudomonadati; phylum Pseudomonadota; class Betaproteobacteria; order Burkholderiales; family Alcaligenaceae; genus Achromobacter; species Achromobacter sp. 46006. The sequence goes on along the minus strand of NZ_JCBANN010000045.1, from coordinate 34,416 downwards.
ATCAACATCGACCTGGAAGCCGTCGGCAACTGGGCCGAGCGCCGCGGCCTGCCCTATGCCGGCTACACCGACCTGGCGGGCAAGGACGAGGTCTACCAACTCATCGCCGATTGCGTCGAACAGGTCAATGCCGACCTGGCCACCGATCCGAAGTTGTCGGCCTCGCAGATCAGCCGCTTCCTGATCCTGCACAAGGAACTGGACCCCGACGATGACGAGCTGACCCGCACCCGCAAGGTGCGGCGCGCCTTCATCGCGCAGAAGTACGGCGTGCTGATCGACGCCCTCTTCCAGAACAAGCCGTCCCAGTACATCGAGACCGAGGTGAAGTTCGAGGACGGCCGCACCGGCAAGATCGCCGCCGACCTGAAGATCCGCCTGGTCAAGACTTTCCCCGCCATCACCGCCCGAGCCGCGTAGAGACCATGAGCAACAACGACCGCGACCAGCGCATCGGCGACGTGATGCTGGACATGCAGAACATCTCGCTGTCCTTCGGCGGCGTCAAGGCGCTGACGGACATTTCCTTCAATGTGCGCGAACACGAAATCCGCGCCATCATCGGCCCCAACGGCGCGGGCAAGAGCTCGATGCTGAACGTCATCAACGGCGTCTACACCCCGCAGCAGGGCGGCATCGAGTTCGGCGGCAAACGCTTCTCGCGCATGAATCCGCGCCGCGCCGCCGAAATGGGCATCGCCCGCACCTTCCAGAACCTGGCCCTGTTCAAGGGCATGAGCGTGCTGGACAACATCATGACCGGCCGCAACCTGCGCATGAAGTGCGGGCTGCTGGCGCAGGCCTTCCGCCTGGGCGCCGCCGAGCGCGAAGAGATCGAGCACCGACAGTTCGTCGAGAACATCATCGACTTTCTCGAAATCCAGGCCTATCGCAAGACGCCGGTCGGGCGCCTGCCCTACGGCCTGCAAAAGCGCGTCGACCTGGGCCGCGCGCTGGCCATGGAACCGCGCCTGCTGCTGCTGGACGAGCCGATGGCCGGCATGAACATCGAGGAAAAGCAGGACATGAGCCGCTTCATCCTCGACGTGAACGATGAATTCGGCACCACCATCGTGCTGATCGAGCACGACATGGGCGTGGTCATGGACATCTCCGACCGCGTGGTGGTGCTGGACTACGGCAAGAAGATCGGCGATGGCAAGCCGGAAGAAGTCCGCGCCAATGAAGACGTCATCCGCGCGTACCTTGGCGTCGACAGCGCTCCCGCCGCCGAGGGCGCCGACGCGCAGGCAACGCCCCCCGCCCCCTACCCTCCCCGCGAGGGGGAGGGTGATAACTCACTGGCAGCACGGACATAAGGGGCGAATGATGGGATTTTTTCTGGAAACCTTGTTCGGCGGCCTGATGAGCGGCATGCTGTACGCGTTGATCGGCCTGGGCTTCGTGCTGATCTTCAAGGCCTCTGGCGTCTTCAACTTCGCCCAGGGCGCGATGGTGCTGGTGGCGGCGCTGTCGATGGCGCGCTTCTCGGAGTGGATTCCCCGCTGGTTCGGCTTCGAAAACATGATCCTGGCCAATGTGCTGGCGTTCATCGTCAGCGCCATCGTGATGTTCCTGCTGGCAGTGGCGATCGAGCGCTTCGTGCTGCGCCACCTGGTCAACCAGGAAGCCACCACGCTGCTCATGGCCACGCTCGGCATCAGCTACTTCCTGGACGGACTGGGCCAGATCGCCTTCGGCAGCTCGGTCTACTCCATCAATGTCGGCATGCCGAAAGACCCGCTGCTGATCCTGGATACGGTGTTCGAAGGCGGCCTGCTGATCAATCTCGAAGACCTGACCGCCGCGGTCATCGCCGCGCTGCTGGTGGCGGCGCTGGCGCTGTTCTTCCAGTTCACCTCCACCGGCCGCGCCCTGCGCGCCGTGGCGGACGACCACCAGGCGGCGCAGTCCATCGGCATTCCGCTGAACCGCATCTGGGTCATCGTCTGGAGTGTCGCCGGGCTGGTGGCGCTGGTGGCCGGCATCATCTGGGGCTCCAAGTTCGGCGTGCAGTTCACGCTCTCGACCGCGGCGCTGCGGGCGTTGCCGGTGGTGATCCTGGGCGGACTGACGTCGGTGCCGGGCGCCATCCTGGGCGGCCTGATCATCGGCGTGGGCGAAAAGCTGTCCGAAGTCTATCTGGGCTCGCTGGTCGGCGGCGGTATCGAGATCTGGTTCGCCTACGTGCTGGCGCTGGTGTTCCTGCTGTTCCGTCCGCAAGGACTGTTCGGCGAGAAGATCATCGACCGCGTCTGAGCGCCTTCTAGGATAAAAACATGTTCTATCGCGAAAACGGCCAATTCAAGACCAGCTATCGCGCTGACCAGCAGATCTTCCCGATCCGCCAGGACCGCGTGTTCATCTGGCTGCTGCTGGCAGTGGCGTTCATCGCCATCCCGGCGCTGTCCAGCGACTATCTGCTGCGCGCCATCCTGATCCCGTTCCTGATCCTGTCGCTGGCCGCCGTCGGCCTGAATATCCTGGTGGGCTATTGCGGCCAGATCTCGCTGGGCACCGGCGCCTTCATGGCGGTGGGCGCGTATGCGGCCTGGAACTTCGGCGTGCGCTTTCCGGGCATGCCGCTGATCGTCCAGATCCTGCTGGGCGGCTGCTTCGCCACCATCGTCGGCGTGATATTCGGCATTCCCAGCCTGCGCATCCGTGGCCTGTACCTGGCCGTGGCCACGCTGGCGGCGCAGTTCTTCGTCGACTGGGCGTTCCTGCGCATTCCGTTCTTCACCAACTACTCGTCGTCGGGCAACGTCTCGGTGCCGCCGCTGACCGCCTTCGGCCTGCCGGTGCAGAGCGCGCTCGAGAAATACCTGTTCGTACTGATCCTGGTGGTGGTGTTCAGCCTGCTGGCCAAGAACCTGGTGCGCGGCGCCATCGGCCGCCAGTGGATGGCGATCCGCGACATGGACGTGGCCGCGTCGGTGATCGGCATCCGCCCCATGTACGCCAAGCTCACGGCCTTCGCGGTCAGCTCCTTCATCGTCGGCGTGGCTGGCGCGCTGTGGGGCTACATTCACCTGGGTTCCTGGGAACCGCTGGCCTTCGACCTGACCCGTTCGTTCCAGCTACTGTTCATGGTCATCATCGGCGGACTCGGCTCGATCATCGGCAGCTTCTTCGGCGCGGCCTTCATCGTGCTGGTGCCGGTGGCGCTGACCAACGTGCCGCACATGCTGGGCCTGTCGCTGTCGGTGGACACCGCCGCGCACGTCGAGCACATGGTGTTCGGCGCGCTGATCGTGTTCTTCCTTATCGCCGAGCCGCATGGCCTGGCGCGGTTGTGGAGCATCGGCAAGGAAAAGCTCCGCATCTGGCCGTTCCCCCATTAATGATGAGCCCACCCCCGAAGCGCCTGCGGCGCTTCCCCCCAAAGGGGGCGCCACCGGGGACCGGCAAAGCCGGATTCGCCGCGGCCCGGATGGTGTGGCTCCCGTTGTGATCATCGTCGGTAGTAGCGGTATGCGCGCCACGACCGACATCCTGAATACCCGGCTCAAGACCGGGCCAACCCCGGTGTCCGAGGGTTTATGACCCAAACACCACGCAGGAGGTAAATGGAGATGAAGCGTCTTAACCTGAAGTTGGCGGCAGCCTTGGTGGCCGCAGCCGGCGCCGTCGGCGCCGTGGCCACGCCGGCAATGGCGGCGGAAGAGCAGTTCGTTCCGTTGCTGGTGTATCGCACCGGATCCTTCGCGCCGCTGGGCATTCCGTGGGCCGACGGCAAGCTGGATTACCTGAAGCTGGTCAATGAACGCGACGGCGGCGTCAACGGCGTCAAGATCACCTATGAGGAGTGTGAAACCGCCTACGCCACCGACCGCGGCGTGGAATGCTACGAACGCCTGAAGGGCAAGGGCACCGGCGCCTCCGGCTTCGACACCCAGTCCACCGGCATCACCTTCGCGGTCAGCGACAAGGCCATCGTCGACAAGGTGCCGGTCGAGACCATGGGCTACGGCCTGTCGCAATCGGTCGATGGCAGCGTGTTCGAATGGAACTTCCCGCTGCTGGGCACCTACTGGACCGCGGCCGACGTGATGATCCAGGACATCGCCAAGAAAGAAGGCGGCATGGCCAAGCTCAAGGGCAAGAAGATCGCCCTGGTCTACCATGACTCGCCCTACGGCAAGGAGCCGATCCCGCTGCTGCAGAAGCGCGCCGCCAAGGAAGGCTTCGAACTGCTGCTGTATCCGGTGACCGCGCCGGGCGTGGAGCAGAAATCCACCTGGCTGCAGATCCGCCAGGCCCGCCCGGCCTACGTGCTGCTGTGGAGCGCGGGCATCATGACGCCCACCGCCATCCGCGAAGCGCAGGCCAGCGGCTACCCGCGCGACAAGATGTACGCGATCTGGTGGGCCGGCTCGGAAGGCGACGTCAAGGACCTGGGCGATGTCGCCAAGGGCTACAACGCCATCACCATCCACAACAGCGGCGCCGAACACGACAAGGTCTATGACGATCTGAAGAAGTACGTCTATGACAAGGGCCAGGGCGCCGACAAGACCGGCAAGACCACGCTCGGCACCATCGCCCATACCCGCGGCATGATGATCTCGATGCTGCAGGTCGAGGCGATCCGCACGGCGCAGGAGAAGTACGGCAAGGGCAAGGCCATGACGCCGGAGCAGGTGCGCTGGGGCTTCGAGAACCTGAACATCACCCAGGAACGCCTGGACCAGCTTGGCTTCGGCCACATCATGCGTCCGGTGAAGACCTCTTGCAGCAACCACAAGGGTGACGACTGGGCCCGCATCGTGCAGTGGGACGGCGCCAAGTTCAAGGTCGTCTCGGACTGGTATCAGGCCGACAAGGCCCTGCTGGACCCGATGGTCAAGGAAGCCGCGGCGAAGTACGCCAAGGAAAAGAACATCACGCCCCGCACTTGCGAGAACTGATGTGAACCGGCGGCCGGCGCCCCCCCGGGGCGTCGGCCGCCACCAAGCCGCAGGAACCGCCATGACCGCAGCAACGACTACCGCTACTACCGCCGACACCCCCAAGGTGCTGCTCGATGTGAACGGCATCGAGGTGATCTACAACCACGTCATCCTGGTGCTCAAGGGCGTGTCCCTGCAGGTGCCGGAAGGCCGGATCGTGGCCCTGCTGGGCGCCAACGGCGCCGGCAAGACCACCACCCTGCGCGCCATCTCCAATCTGCTCAAGGGCGAGCGCGGCGACGTCACCAAGGGCCACATCCAATACCGCGACCAGCGCATCGAAAAGCTGTCGCCGGCCGAACTGGTCAAGCGTGGCGTGGTGCAGGTGATGGAGGGCCGCCATTGCTTCGCCCACCTCACCATCGAGGAAAACCTGCTGACCGGCGCCTACACCCGCGACCTCAGCCGCGGCGACACCAGCGCGGCGCTGGAGCGCGTCTACCAGTATTTCCCGCGCCTGAAGCAGCGCCGCTCCAGCCAGGCTGGCTACACCTCGGGCGGCGAACAACAGATGACCGCCATCGGCCGCGCGCTGATGGCCAACCCCAACATGATCCTGTTGGACGAACCGTCCATGGGTCTGGCGCCGCAGATCGTCGAAGAAATTTTCGAGATCGTGCGCGACCTGAACCAGCGCGAGCGCGTCAGCTTTCTGCTGGCCGAGCAGAACACCAACATCGCGCTGCGCTACGCCGACTACGGCTACATCCTGGAAAACGGCCGCGTGATGATGGACGGCGCCGCGCAGGACCTGGCCCAGAACGAGGACGTGAAAGAGTTCTACCTGGGCATTTCCAGCGGCGAACGCAAGAGTTTCCGCGACAACAAGTTCTACCGCCGCCGCAAGCGCTGGCTGGCCTGATCCCTGGAGCGGCGACGCCGGCGCGGTCCGGCACGCCGCCGGCAACGACACCGCAGTACGGCACACGAGAGGGTGCGATCCCATGTCCGAGTTTTTCGATGTCCTGGAAACCCGAGCGCCCGAGCAACGCGAGCGCGAGTTGATGGCGGCCCTGCCCGGCGCCATCGCGCGCGCCATCGCCCGCGCGCCGGCCATTGCAGAGCAACTGCGCGGTATCGACCCCGCCACCGTCACCTCGCGCGCCGCGCTGGCGCGCCTGCCGGTGCTGCGCAAGCATGAGCTGCTGGAACGCCAGCAGCTCAGCCGCGAACAGGCCGCGCAACCGGCCGGACCGCAAAAGGCCTTCGGCGGCTTCTCGGCCATCGGCTGGGGCGAGGCCATGCGCGTGTTCGCCTCGCCCGGCCCGATCTACGAACCCGAAAGCGCGCGCGCCGACTACTGGCGCTTCGCCCGCGCCCTGTATGCGGCGGGCTTTCGCGCCGGCGAGCTGGCCTACAACTGCTTCTCGTACCACTTCACCCCGGCTGGCTCGATGATGGAGACGGCCGCGCACGCCGTCGGCTGCACCGTATTCCCCGGCGGCACCGGCCAGACCGAACAGCAAGTGCGCGCGATCCAGGATCTGTCGCCCAGCGGCTACACCGGCACGCCGAGTTTCTTGAAGATCATTCTGGAAAAGGCCGATGAACTCGGCGTGAAGCTGGATTCGCTGCGCCGCGCCCTGGTATCGGGCGAAGCCTTCCCGCCCTCGCTTCGCGACTGGCTGGCCGCGCGCGGCATCGAGGGCTACCAGGCCTACGGCAGCGCCGATCTGGGCATGATCGCGTTCGAGACGCCGGCGCGCCAGGGCCTGGTGCTGGGCGAGGACATCATCGTCGAGATCGTGCGTCCCGGCACCGGCGAACCGGTGCCCGACGGCGAGGTCGGTGAAGTCGTGGTCACCACGCTCAACCCGGACTACCCGCTGGTGCGCTTCGGCACCGGCGACCTGTCGGCGGTGATGCCCGGCATCTCGCCCTGCGGCCGCACCAACACCCGCATCAAGGGCTGGATGGGGCGCGCCGACCAGACCACCAAGGTGCGCGGCATGTTCGTGCATCCCTCGCAGGTGGCCGACGTGGTGCGGCGCCATCCCGAGATCCTGCGGGCGCGGCTGGTCATCAGCGGCACCACCGGGTCGGACAAGATGGTGCTGCGGGTGGAATCGCGCGTGCGCGGCGAAGACCTGGGCGCGCGCATCGCCGAATCGGTGCGCGAGGTGACCAAGCTGCGCAGCGACGTGGAATGGGCCGAGGCCGGTTCACTGCCGAACGACGGCAAGGTCATCGACGACATCCGCACCTACGAATAACAAGGACAAGAAGAAGAAAGGCGCGCGTCCGGGACCGGCAAAGCCCGGGCGCGACAGCGCCTTCTTCGCGGCAACGGCGGGATCAGTTGCCCAGCGGGCGGGCCAGCCACTCGCGGCCCTTGAGCATGCCGTTCCAGTAGATCCACGGCAGCATCGTCGCCTTCAGGAACCAGGCGCTCCTGCGCGGCACGGTCGGGTCCAGCGGGAAGGTGGGCAGCAATTTGCCGCCATAGCCAAACTCGGCCAGCACGATACGGCCGCGCTCGACCGTCAGCGGGCATGAACCGTAGCCGTCGTAGGTGACCGGAAGCGCATGGCCCTCGCGCAGCGCCAGCAGGTTCTCGGCCACCGTGACGATCTGCTTGCGCGCCGCCGCCGCGGTCTTGGCGTTGGTAGTGCTGATGCCATCGCCCAGCCCGAAGATATTGCCGTAGCGCACATGGCGCAGCGTAGCCGGATCGACCTCGCACCAGCCGGCCGCATCGGCCAGCGCGCTCTGGCGCAGGAAATCGTGCGGCACCTGCGGCGGCACCGCGTGCAGCATGTCGAACGACTTTTCCACACGAGTGACCGCGCCATCGGCATCCTTGACGTCGAACCAGGCCTTGCGCGCCGGGCCGTCCACCGCCGCCAGCGCCGAATTGAACGCCAGCGAAATGCCGTAGCTCTCCACATAGCGCATCAACGGCGGAACGAAGGTCGGCACGCCGAACAGCACCGCGCCGGCCAGGTCGAACTCGACATCGATGCGATCCAACACGCCGCCGCGGCGCCAGTGGTCACACGCCAGGTACATGGCCTTCTGCGGCGCGCCGGCGCACTTGATCGGCATGGCCGGCTGCGTGAATAGCGCCTTGCCGCCCTTCAGGCCGCGCACCAGCTCCCAGGTGTAGGGCGCCAGGTCGAAGCGGTAGTTGGAGCTGACGCCGTTGCGGCCCAGCGTTTCCGACAAGCCATCCACCTTGTCCCAGGCCAGGCGCAGCCCCGGGCACACGATCAATTGCTGATAGCTCACGGCGCTGCCATCGGCCAGCATGACCTGGTTGGCCTCGGGCTCGAAACCGGCCGCCGCGGCCTGCAGCCAGGTGGCGCGGCCCGGCATCACCGCGCGGGTCGGCCGTACGGTCTTGGCAACGTCGAACGCGCCACCGCCGACCAGCGTCCAGGCCGGCTGATAATAGTGCTTGTCGCTGGGCTCGATGACCGCGATGCGCAGGTCCGGACGGCGGCGCAACAGGCTGGCGGTCACGCCGATGCCGGCCGAGCCCCCTCCCACCACCACCACGTCGAAATCGCGCCGCGCCTGTGCTGCCGTCTGCATGGTTGTCTCCCTTCTAGCGACCGGTCCGGGGTGGCCGGTTCGTCATGTATTGAATTGCCGAGAACAGCGCCATGCCGGCCACCATGGCCGCCACGAAGACCAGGGCCTCGGGCACACCGGCGGCGGCCGCCACCAGGGCCGGCCCCGGGCAGAACCCCGCCAGCCCCCAGCCCGCGCCGAATGCCAGGCTGCCCAGCGCCAGCCGCGAGTCGATACGCGTGGCCGTGGGCCATTGCAACGGTTCGCCGGACAGGCTGAGACGGCGCCCGCGCAGCCAGGCAAAGCCGGCAGCCGTCACCGCCAGGGCGCCGCCCATCACCAGCGCCAGCGAAGGATCCCAGCGTCCGGCCAGGTCCAGAAAGCCCAATACCTTGGCGGGGTTGGCCATGCCGGAGATGATCAACCCCAGGCCAAACACCAGCCCCGCGAAAAATGCGAAAAATGCCGCCATGTCAGCCTCCGATCAGGTGTCGCACGACATACACCATGGCGAATCCCGCCGCCATGAACAGGGCCGTAGCCAGCAGGGAACGGCGCGAACCGCGCGCCAGGCCGCACACCCCATGGCCGCTGGTGCAGCCCGAGGCGTAACGGGTCCCGATGCCCACCAGCAGGCCGGCGGCGATCAGGCGGCCGTTGCCCGCTTCCACCACGATCGGCGGCAGCGCACTGCCCAATTGGTACAGCCAGGGGGACAGGCATAGCCCGAGCAGAAACGCCAGGCGCCAGGCGGCATTGCGGTCGGGCGGCAGCAACCCGCCGAGAATGCCGCTGATCCCGGCAATGCGGCCCGCGCCCAGCATCATCAGGACGGCGGCCACGCCAATGATGGCGCCGCCGACCAGCGCGCTCGTGGGAGTGAAAGCAGCGACGTCGATCATGATGCGAGCGCCTCCATGGTCCGGCCGCAATACAGGCTGGACAGGGTTTTCATGACCTGGCTGACCTCAAAGCTGGCCAGTTGGTAATACACATACTTGCCCTGGCGGCGCGTGCTTGCCAGGCCTTCGTCACGCAGCACACCCAATTGCTGCGACAGCGTCGGCTGGCGGATGCCGGTCAGGGACTCGAGTTCGCCGACATTGCGCTCGCCCTGCACCAATTGGCACAACAGGAGCAGACGGTCTTCATTGGCCAGCGCCTTGAGCAAAGTGCAGGCCTGCGAAGCGGATTCGCGCAGCGCGGCGACTTCGCATTCGGTGAGGGGATCATTCATTTGATGGGGGTCAATCAGCGGAAGAAAGTTTGAACATTATATTGACCAATAAAATATTCAACAATATTATTTGGAAAAATATATTGTTAGCCGACCCCCACCCCTTTCCGGCCAAGGCAACCGCCATGACTCCGCAGATCCAAGCCTTTTTCGACCCGGTCACCGCCACCGTCACCTATGCCGTGCACGAGCCCGCCCCCGGCGGCGCCTGTGCCATCATCGACTCGGTGCTGGACTACGATCCCAAGTCCGGCCGCACCACCACCGCCAGCGCCGACCGCGTCGCCGCCTATGTGCGCGAGCACGGCTTGCGGACCGAATGGCTGCTGGAAACCCACGCCCATGCCGATCACCTGTCGGCGGCGCCGTACCTGCAACGCCAGTTGGGCGGCACCATCGCCATCGGCGAGAGCATCCGCACCGTGCAAGGCGTATTCAAGAAGATCTTCAACCTCGAACCGCAGTTCCATCTCGATGGCTCCCAGTTCGGGCACCTCTTCGCCGACGGCGAAACGTTCCAGATTGGCGCCCTCGCCGCCAGCGCCATGCACGTGCCCGGCCATACCCCGGCCGACATGGCCTACCGCATCGGCGATGCCGTCTTCGTCGGCGACACCCTTTTCATGCCCGACGTCGGTACCGCGCGTTGCGATTTCCCGGGTGGCGACGCCCACCAGTTGTACCGCTCCATCCATCGCCTGTTGAGCCTGCCCGCCGACACCACGCTGTATATGTGCCACGACTACCCGCCCGCCGGCCGCGAAGCCGCCTGGCGGACCACTGTCGCCGCGCAACGCGCCGGCAACATCCACGTGCGCGACGGCATCACCGAAGACGACTTCGTCGCCATGCGCACCGGGCGCGATGCCACCCTGTCCATGCCCACGCTGATCCTGCCCGCCATCCAGGTCAATATCCGCGCGGGCCACTTCCCGCCCGCCGAAGACAACGGTGTGCGCTATCTCAAGATCCCGGTGGACGCCCTCTAGTTCCGCGCCCGGCACGGCGCTCCCGGCGACGCACTTGCGCGCCGCCGGGATATCCCGCAAGATCGGCCGGTCACCCGATTGCCGATCAGACGGAACTCCCCCATGTTCGCCGAAGCCGAAGCCGACCCAGTCCTCTCCAAGGAAGCGTTCAAACCCCTGGAAGCCAGGCTGCGCGTCGCGCTCCTGAACGCGCAGTACCAGCGCCTGCAGAAAGCCGAGAAGTCCCTGCTGGTGGTGGTGACCGGCATCGACGGCGCCGGCAAGGGCGCCACCGTCAACCTGCTCAACGAGTGGATGGACCCGCGCCACATCAAGACGCTGGCCTATGGCCCACCGGAAGGCGAGGAACTCGAACGGCCGCCGATGTGGCGCTACTGGAAAGACCTTCCGCCCAAGGGCAGCACCGGCATCGTCTTCGGTTCCTGGTATGCCCCGCTGATCCGCGAAGCGGCGCGCAAGCGGCCCAACCAGGACAGCATCGAAGCACAGTCGGTGGCCATCCGCCGCTTCGAGGCCATGCTGGCTGCCGAGGGCGTGCAGATCGTCAAGCTCTGGTTCCACCTGTCGAGCGACGCCCAGCGCGCGCGCGCCAAGCGCCTGCTTGCCAGTCCCGAGACGTCCTGGCAAGTCAGCCCGATCGATCTCAAGGTACACAAGAAGTACGACCGTATCCGCAACAGCGGCCAGGTCGTCATCAATCACACCGACAGCGGCCACGCGCCATGGGTGGTGATCCCCAGCGCCGACGAGAACATGCGTTCGGCGCGCACCGCCGAAGCGGTGCTGGCCGCCATGCGCCAGCAGGGCGTGCCGCGCATCCCGCCCACGTTCGTGGCCCACACCGGCCCGGCCCGCATCCTAGACCGGCTCGGCCAGCTCGACTATGACGCCAAGCTCGACCGTGAAGACTACGAGTCCGAGCTGGGCCTGCTGCAAGGGCGCCTGGCGCGCGCCGCGCGCTCGAAGAAGTTCCAGGAACGCTCGCTGGTGCTGGTGTTCGAAGGACAGGACGCCGCCGGCAAGGGGGGCGCCATCCGCCGCATCACGCACGCCCTGGACGCGCGCCAGTTCGACATCACGCCGGTGGCCGCGCCCAACAGCTACGAATTGTCGCGCCCCTATCTATGGCGCTTCTGGCGCCACGTGCCGGGACACGGCCGTATCGCCATCTTCGACCGCTCCTGGTACGGCCGGGTACTGGTCGAACGGGTCGAGAAAATCACCCCGCCGTCGCACTGGCGCCGCGCCTATTCCGAAATCAACGACTTCGAGGCGCAGTTGGCCGGCAGCGGCGCGCTGGTACTGAAATTCTGGTTGGCGGTCACCGCCGACGTGCAACTCGAACGCTTCAAGGAGCGCGAGAAATCGCCGTTCAAGAATTTCAAGATCACTCCCGACGACTGGCGCAACCGCGACAAATGGAAGGAATACGCCGCCGCCACCAACGAGATGCTGGCGCGCACCGACGTCAAGCACGCCCCCTGGCACCTGGTATCCGCCAACGACAAGCGCTACGCTCGCCTTCAGGTGCTGCGTCACATCGTCGAAGCCCTGGAAAACCAACTCTGACCCGCAGGAGGCACGCCCCATGAGTTCCGCCGAAATCCGCCCCGTCGTCGCCGCCGATTTTGACGTCTGGCTGCCCTTGTGGAAGGGTTACCAGGACTTCTACCGCGTCGACATCCCCGATGCCGTCACCCGCACCACCTGGGCCCGCTTGCTGGATCCGGCCGAGCCGATGCATGCCGCCCTGGCCTACGACAGCGGCAAGGCCGTCGGCATGGTGCACTGGATCTTCCACCGCTCCACTTGGACAGCCGGCGATTACTGCTACCTGCAAGACCTGTACGTGGCGCCCGACACCCGCGGCACCGGTGCCGGCCGCAAGCTGATCGAACACGTCTATGCGCAGGCCGCCGCCGCCAACTGCGCCCGCGTGTACTGGCTGACCCACGAGACCAATGCCACCGCCATGCAACTGTACGACCGCATCGCCGACCGTTCCGGCTTCATCCAATACCGCAAGGCGCTGCCATGAGCGCGCGCGATCCGGACTGTCCCCTGTGCCAGACCGACGGCGGCGCGCTGCTGTGGCGCGGGCCGCACCTGCGCCTGATCGAGGTCGATGATCCCGACTACCCCGGCTTCACCCGCGTGGTGTGGAACGGCCATCTGGGCGAGATGACCAGCCTGTCGGCCCATGGCCGCGACCTGCTGATGCGCGCGGTATACGTGGTGGAAGAGGCGCAGCAGTCGATCCTGGCGCCGGACAAGATCAACCTGGCCTCGCTGGGCAACATGGTGCCGCACCTGCACTGGCACGTCATCCCGCGCTGGCGCGGCGACCGCCACTTCCCCGACCCCATCTGGGCCGTCCCCCGTATCGCCGCGGGGGCCGAATCCGCCGACTGGCACCAGCGCCAGACGCGCATACGCGCCCTACTGCCGCGCTACCGCGACCGCCTGGTCGAGGCCATGAACGCGCTGCTGTGGCACTGAGCCCATGACCGGGCAGTTGGCGGCCCGGCATCAACCCGGACCGCCCGCGCGCCAGCCGCGGCGCGCCAGCCAGCGCAGGTAGACGGCCTCGAGCTGGGCGGCGGTGACGGCCGGACTGAACCGGCCGCTCGCCACGTAGGCGCGGCCCATCCGGCCCATCTCGCGCCGGCGCGGCGCATCGCCCAACAGCGCATCGAGCGCCCGCGCCAGCGCGGGCACATCGCCGGGCGGCACCAGCAGGCCCGAGACCCCTGGCAACATGGTCTCCGGCACCCCGTCGACATCGCCCCCGATCACCGGCACGCCCAGCGCCGCAGCCTCGATGAACACCGTTCCCAGCGCCTCGCGGCGAGTCGGCAGCGCGAAGATGTCGAATGCCATCATGACCTCGACGATATCTTCGCGCCGCCCCAGGAAATGGATACGTTCGGCCAGACCCAGCGCCACCGCGCGGGCCTGCAGCAAAGACAACATCGGCTCGCCATCGCCCGCGAGCACCAGGTGCGCTCGCGGATGACGGCCGCTGATGCGCTCGAACGCGTCCAGCAGGTCGTAATGGCCCTTGTCCGGGCGCATGGCCGCGACGCAGCCGATGATGGGCGTGTCGGCCGGCAACCCAAGTTCGCGCCGCACGCGGCCCGCGTCGCCCGCGCCTGCCGGCTCGACCGGGGAATGCACCATGGCGACCTTGCGTGGCGGCGCTCCCCTGTCGAGCAACTGACGGCGTACGAATTCGCTGACGGCGATCACGCCATGCGCCAGCCAGGTATAGGCATAGAGGGAGTGGATCGGCTTGGCCAGGTGGCGCGTGCGCACGATTAATGGCGTGCCCGCCAGGCGAGCGGCAATAGCGCCCAACACGGTATCGCGCCGGCTATGGCTGTGGACCACATCGAAGGGCGTGCGGCGCAGTTGTCGGCGGATCCGGAAAATGGCGCGCCAGTAATTGGCCACGCCATCCATCGGCATGGTGTGCACGCGAAAACCGGCCTCTTGCAACCGCAGCGCCAATTCCGAGTGCGGTTGGCAGACCACTTCGAGGTCGTGACCGCGTTCGCGCATCGCCAGCATTTCCTTGAGGATGCAGTATTCCTGGCCTCCGAACGAAGTGGCGGCCTCGGTGTGCAGTATGCGTAACCGCGGCCGCACGCCCGGGGCCGCGGCTGCCGGCCCGGGAGCCCCATCGCTCCAGCCATGGCCCTGGCGAATCAGGTAGGCTCCCAGATAGGCACAATCGACGGGCGCAAGCGGCGCGACGCCATCGTGGGGCGCTTCGGCGGCAACCAGCCTGCCGTCTTGCCAGACCCGGATGGTGCCACTTGTGGACAGATCGAAACGGGCTCCCTGCGCGGCCCAATCGAGCACCTGCATGCTGGCCTCCAGGCGAGCCACCCGATAGGCGTCGTTGGGCGCCACCATGGGCTGCGGCCGTACCTCCACCATCCGGCCGGGAGCCTCTGCTGTCGGGTGATAGGTCAGAACATAAAGCGGCGACAAAGCGGAATCTCCAGGCAGACAAATGACGGTGTCGGAGGCGGCGGCCAAGCGCTGCCCTATTCAAACGAACAAGGTCAAATCCTATAGAAATCAACGCCCTTTCAATCTCGGACTAGTCTGAATTCAGGTAATATTCAATATTCTTAGTGTTACGCTGCATTGCAACAATCAAGGAGTGGATATTGACCTTGCAGGCCCCGCCCGAGCCCCGGCCCGTGTCTTTCATGCAGGCATTCCTGCGCTCGGAAGCGCTGGGCGGCTACGTCCTGATGCTGGCCGCCGTGGTGGCGCTGATCATCGCCAATAGCCCACTCGCTCCGCATTATTTCGACGTGCTCGGCACCAAGCTGGGGTTCCAGGCCGGCCCCGTGACACTGAAGGAATCGGTGCTGCACTGGATCAACGACGGCCTGATGGCGGTGTTCTTCCTGCTCGTGGGCCTGGAAATCAAGCGCGAAGTGCTGGATGGCCAATTGCGCGGCGCGGCCCGCATCGTGCTGCCCGGCATCGCCGCCCTGGGTGGCATGGTCATGCCGGCGGTGATCTATGTCCTGATCAACCTGGGCAGCCCCGACACACTGCGCGGCTGGGCCATCCCGGCCGCCACCGACATCGCCTTCGCGCTGGGCATCCTGGCACTGCTGGGCAGCCGCGTGCCGACCTCACTGAAAGTCTTCCTGACCGCGCTGGCGATCCTGGACGACCTGGGCGCCATCGTCATCATTGCCTTGTTCTACACGTCCGAACTGAACCTGTTCGCGCTGGCCATGGCCGGGGCGCTGCTGGCCTGCCTGGTCTGCCTGAACCGGGCCGGCGTGCTGCGCCTGACGCCCTATCTGCTGATCGGCATGGTGCTCTGGTACTTCGTGCTGAAATCCGGCATACACGCCACGCTGGCCGGCGTGGCGCTGGCGCTGACCATTCCACTGCGCCCGCAGCACCAGGGCCATGACGGCGGGCATTCGCCGCTGCACGCGTTGGAACACGCACTGCACAAGCCGGTCGCCCTGCTGATCGTGCCCTTGTTCGGCTTCGCCAATGCGGGCGTGTCATTTGCCGGCATGGGCCTGTCCAGCCTGGCGCAGCCGGTGCCGCTGGGCGTGGCGCTGGGCCTGTTCCTGGGCAAGCAGTTGGGCGTGTTCGGTTTCGCCTGGCTGGCCATCAAGTCCGGCATTGCCAGCCTGCCGCGCCACGCCAGCTTCACGCAGTTGTACGGGGTGGCCCTGCTGTGCGGCATCGGCTTCACCATGAGCCTGTTCATCGGCGCGCTGGCGTTCACCGATCCGGCCGCGGTCGATGCCACCAAGATCGGCGTGCTGACCGGCTCACTGGCCTCGGCGGTGGTGGGCTTCCTGTTGCTGCGGGCCGGCGGCGCCACCGCGCGGCAGGCCAACGCCACGGCCTAGCGCGGCGCCCGGCGGGAGTAGACTGGTGGCACCGCAGACAGGAGCCACCATGAAGCCGTCCGCCATCTCCGTGCAACGCGTCTATGAAGGTATTGGTCCCGATGGGCACTACCGGGCCCTGGTGGACCGCCTATGGCCGCGCGGCCTGCGCCGCGTCGACCTGGCGCTGGACGAATGGGCCAAGGATCTCGCCCCCAGCAGCGAACTGCGCAAGTGGTTTTGCCACGTCGACGAACGCTGGGATACCTTCCGCGAGAAATACCTGGCCGAACTGGCCGAACCCGAGCAGCAGGCCCGCATGGACGCCCTGCTGCAAGCCGCCAGCGGGCGCCCGGTGACCCTGCTGTATGGCGCCCGCGATACCGAGCACAACCAGGCGGTGGTATTGCGCGACGCGCTGCAAGAATACGCCCGGCATCACCGCAAGCGCCTCGCCGGCGCCTCGGGCTAGCACATCGACCCACGTTCAAGAATGCCTGGCAAGGGCGCGCGGTCCCGTGAGGCAAGGCCTGCGAAACCTAGCGGCCTGCCGCCGCCGGGTTGGACAGTGGGAAGTTGCTGTCGGTCAGGCAGGCCTTGATCCAGCCGTAATCGTCGCTGTCGTCGACCTCGCCATCGATCTGCGGCAAGGGCTTGGATGAGTAGGTCGCCGCCCGCATTTTGGGCCCGGTATTCCAGCGCGCATCGTCGGCCACGCCGTCCGGACAGTCAGTGTCCTGCCCGTTGTACGAGCAGGAAGCCACCGGCACCGGCTTGTTGTCGACCAGCTTGGCCACATAGCGCTGCACATAGACCGCGCCGGTCGCCCAGTATTCGTCCGTGCTGCAGATGCGATCATTGTTCTGGTAGTGGCGGATCGCGAAGCAGGCGTAGTACTTGTAATCCGGCGGCAGCACATCGCAGGACGTTTCATAGCCGGAGTAAGGTCCGCCCGTGAATTGCTTGCGAAAATCCCGCTGGCTCAACGCCACGCGGATCAACCTGGGGAGCTTGTCGCCCTTCCTGGATTCCTTGAACTCGCCGGCGCGGGCGCGGATGAGGTCAGCCGCGACAGCGGCCAGCGTCTTGCCCTCGGGAAGCGATTCGGAATCGGACATCAACCCCTCCAGGCGCATGTTGCGGGTCTCGATCCAACGACGCTGGCTGTCCACCAGCATCGCGCGGATCTCCGCATCCGGCGCCTGCTTGAGCAACGCGGCGTAGGCCCGGTTCAACTCGGCGTCGGCGGCCACCGCGCCGCGGTCCGAGCAGATCAGCTTCTCGGCGGGCGTGCTGGCCTTGTGGCAATCGATCGCCCACACCGGCGCCGACAGAACCCCCAGCCCGGCCAGGCACAGCAGCCGCGCCGTGCGATTCTTGAAACCCATGGTGCTTCTCTCCCTGGCGCCTGGCCGCTGGTTCAGCGGCTGACGACCTCACTGTCTTCCATGACGATGCGGTAGCGGTTGCGCAGGTCCAGCACATACGTGAAATTGGAGGTGCCGGTTGCGGTCTTGCCGCGCGACGGACTCGATACCTTGAAATCGTAGAGGCCCTTGACCATGCACATCTGGTCCTGGCACTTGGCCCGCAGCGAATTCTGGTCCACCACGAAGCGCCGCACCGGCCAGCGCGCGAAATAGGCCGTCTTGTCCGCCAGGATCTCCGACTTCGGGCGCGTCTTCTTGAAATAGTCGACCGTGTCCGCGTAGAACTCGCGCGTGAAATTCATCGCCTCTTCATTGGTGCCGCTGCCCGCCTGGATCATCAGGGTCGCGGCATTGATCGCCCGCTGCTCGTCGGAAATCGGGGCCGGCGCGGGATCCTTGGTCATGTACGGATTGGCCACCGGCGCGGGGCCGGACGGCGCCGGCGACGCGGCCGGCCGGCGAGGCGGCAGACGGGTATCGTCGGCGGGCGCCTGCGCCTGCGGCGCGGGCGCGGCGGCGGGCGCAGGCACAGGCGGCGCCGTGCGCGGGGTGCCCCCCTGCGCGGGCTCGTTGGCGGCCGTCCTCACGTTGCCCGTGCGGTTGATGCCGTACTTGGCGATTTCCTGTGGCGAGAAGAAATACATCTCTTTGGACGGCGTGCTGAACATGATGCCCAGCACATCCGCCGACACCCCATACTTCGGCAGGGTGGCGACGATGTCCGACACCCCGAACTGGGCCTGTTCGCCCGTCATCTCGGGCGCGGTGATCTGGTGCACGCCCAGGCGGCCTTCGGCCAGGCGCTGGCGCCCGGCAAAGAACACGAACGCGCAGGCCGAGGCACAGTAGCTGTCCTTGGGAATATAGGTATTGAGTCCGCGCTCGTAGACCTCCTCGGCCACCACCAGCCCGATGTGCACCAGGCCGCCACCGTTGTTCTGCAGAATGAGGGTGGTGATGCTCGGATGCTCGCGCAACGCCTTCTTCATGTGCAGCAGGTCGTTGGCGCTGACCGCGCCGACGTAGATCAGCAGGTTCGGTTCGCTCGGCAGATAGAAGAACGGGCCATAGCGCTCGGGCTCTTCCTTTTGCTGCGCGGGCGCCTGCGCCTGGGCGGGCGCCATGGACAGGCCCGTCAGCGTGATTGCCAGGCCCATGGCCAGTGTCGTCAGTTTTCTTTTCAGCATCATCAGTCCTTGTCCTCGGAACGCATGCCACGGGCCGGATCGCCTCCGGGTCGCGCCGTCATACCCGCGTTGGGCGGCGCGGCCCGCCCCTTCGAATCCGGGATTTTATCCATCTCGCCGGCCATCGCCAGTTTCGGGGTCCGTGCGCCCCTATCGCGCCTGGCAAGCCTGCACGCCATCGGCGATCGCGCGCGCCAGCCGCTGGACGGTCTCCGGCTTGCCCAGCCTGGCTTCCTCGTCCGGATTCACGATCACGCCCGCCTCCACCAGCACCGCCGGCATGACGGCGGTCTTGAGCACCGCCAACCCGTCGTAGCGATGCACCCCCAGGCGACGGTCCAGCAACGGCCGGTTTTCACCGGCGATGGGCTCGGCGTGATACAGCGACGGCTTCTCGCCCGCCGCCAGCAACGCCTCGCCGATCGCCCTGGCACAGCGCAGGCTGTCCTCGTAGCGCGGATTGAGCTGCGAGACAAAGATGGAGAACCCCGCGAACTCACGCTGGCGGCCGGCGTCGATGTACTGCTGCTGCATCGAATCGTGGTGGATCGAGATGAAGAAATCCGCATCCGGCGCGATCCGGGTGCGCCGGCCCAGCGGCACCTCGGCGCCGTCGGCGGAAACGCGCGTCACGCGGTTCCCCAGGGCCAGCAGGTCAGCGGCCACCGCGCCGCTCAGGTCCAGGTTATACAGATACTCCACCCGGCCGCTGGCGCCGGTCGCGCCCGGCTGCTTCGGGGTATGGCCGGTGTCCACCACGACGTGGGCGGCCTGCGCCGCCCCTGTCGCCAGGACCAGCAGGGACACCGCCATGCGCCGCGCCCATCTGCCCGCCACGTTCCCGCCCTTGCCCGCCTGACCCGCCATGACCGATGCCACGTTTGTCTTTGCCCTGTAAGAAATCCGGATAGCCGCCTCGCGGCGGCGTCGACTGCCGCGGATTCTCGCGCAGCGGGCCGCAATCGGCAATGTCCGCTTGCGGTGCGCCGGGCCGGTTGGTAACAGCGCGTCCCGGCGCGCGCCGCGCCGCCGACGACCTCCTCTCGGCCGCGATCCCGGCATCGGCCCCGGCGCGAAGCCCCGGCGGAAGCAAATGACATAGATGGTTACCGGCCCGCCGCATTCAGGCCGCTCTCATTTTGGCGCGCTACCATCGAAACCATGCCCCTCGCATCCGCGGGCGCATCCCGGCTCGCGGCATCCTTACCCGGAGGTCCCCAGCATGAGTAATCTGAACGGAAAAGTCGCCGTCGTCACCGGCGCCGCCAGCGGCATCGGCAAGGAAATCGCGCTGACCCTGTCGCGCGCCGGCGCCGCGGTCGCCATCGCCGACCTGAACCAGGCCGGCGCCGACGCCGTCGCCCGCGAAATCGAACAGGCCGGCGGCAAGGCCATGGGCGTGGCCATGGACGTCACCAACGAAGACGCCGTCAACCAGGGCATCGACCGTGTCGCCGCCGCCTATGGCAGCATCGACATCCTGATCTCGAACGCCGGCATCCAGATCGTCAACCCGATCGAGAACTTCGCCTTCGCCGACTGGAAGAAGATGCAGGCCATCCACGTCGATGGCGCCTTCCTCACCACCAAGGCCGCGCTCAAGCACATGTACAAGGATGATCGCGGCGGCGTCGTGATCTACATGGGCTCGGTGCACTCGCACGAAGCCTCGCCGCTCAAGTCCGCCTACGTCGCCGCCAAGCACGCGCTGCTGGGCCTGGCGCGCGTGCTGGCCAAGGAAGGCGCCAAGCACAACGTGCGTTCGCATGTCATCTGCCCCGGCTTCGTGCGCACGCCCCTGGTCGAAAAGCAGATTCCCGAGCAGGCCAAGGAACTGGGCATCAGCGAAGAAGACGTGGTCAAGAAGGTGATGCTGGGCGATACCGTCGACGGCATATTCACCACCGTCGAGGACGTGGCACAGACGGCGCTGTTCCTGTCGACCTTCCCCAGCGCTGCGTTCACGGGGCAGTCGTTCGTCGTCAGCCATGGGTGGTACATGCAATAAGGGCAGCACGGAGCGAGAGCATCGCGGCCCGTCCCGAGGCCGCGGCCCGCCCCGCTATCGAGGTTCCGCCCACCGGCCTGCCGTGCGCGCGAACGCCGCCGGGAAGTCTTGATATCCTTGAACCGTAGCCACGGCGCTGCGCATGATGCGCCGTCCGACTTCGATTTGAGGATTGCCATGTCTTTCAGCACCGACGCCTGGGCGCGCAACGCCGCGCTGTACGAAAAAACGCGCACCATGCCGTTCAACCAGGAACTGGCCAGCGGCCAGCTCAGCGAGCAGGCGTTCCGCCACTACATGATCCAGGACGCCCACTACCTGCTGGCCTTCGGCCGCGCCCTGGCGGTCGCCGCCGCCAAGGCCGACCACGCCGACGGCGTGGTGCAGTTCGCCGATGCGGCCAAGAACGCGGTGGTGGTCGAACGCAGCCTGCACGAAGGCTTCATGAAGCAATTCGGCATCGATGCAGAGACGTTCGCCAGTACCCCGCTGTCGCCGGCCAGCCATCACTACACCAGCTTTCTCATCGCCACGGCGTGGAGCGCGCCGTATCCGGTGGCGCTGGCGGCGTTGCTGCCGTGCTTCTGGATCTATGCCGAGATCGGGCGCGACATCCACTCGCGCGCGACGCGTCCCAATCCCTATGGCGCGTGGATCGATACCTACGCCGGGGAAGAATTCCACAGCCTGGTGCGCGAAGTCATCGCCTCGGTGGACCAGGCGGCGGACAAGGCGTCCGCGCAAACGCGCGACGACATGCACCGGGCGTATACGCATGCGGCGCAGTTGGAATGGATGTTCTGGGACTCTGCGTATCGGATGGGGGAATGGCCGGTGTGAGACGACGCGTACCGGATAGGCCCAGCGACTGCGGTCAGACCTTCGGCATCACGGTCGCAGGGGGTTCCGGGCAGGCCGAAGCCGGCGTCAGCGGCACCTGCCGTTCCGCTGCGCTGGCGCCGGGCACCGTGATGTCCTGCACCACGACCGCGCGCCGCTCCACATAGACCTCGTAGTCCTTGCCAGCGGCTGGCGTGAAATACCCCGCATTCTTCGTCTCGGGCCAGCTCGTGATGGTCACGGACCCATAAGGCCCGGCGCTTCTGTACGTCCCGCCGACCTGACCGTAAATGGTTACCGGAATACCCGCCTTGATGATGAATTCGTCGAACACCAGGCCCGAGATGTTCGGCGAAGGCGGCATTCCAACACTGCCGCTACCGCGCATGTGCGAACGCTGGATCGTTTCCAGCCCGTCGCCATGACCGAACAGGCCCGACGCGGGCAGGAAGCAAGTCCTGTCAAAATCCAGGCGGATGCGATCCGCCGTATATACATACACGCGAACCCGCGCACTGCTGCCAGCGTCGTAACGGCTGAGAATATTGGGATTGGTGGCGGAGCAACCCGCCAAGGCGCCACCCAGCAACACAGCGGGCGCCATGCAACGCAACACAGCAATCATCTACCACTCACTCAAAAGAGAAGAAATTAGCCAGGGCAAACGCGGTGCTCACTTGCCATAGGCATCGCGAGGCTCGGCCAGGCGGAACAAGCCTGCCTTGCCGCATTGATAAGGATAGGCCTCGATGCAGCGCTTGCGCATCGTGCGCGCCAGCATTTGCGCCATATCCGCCGCGATCCGCAGGCCGTCTGCGGCCGGCCCCCGATTGGAGTAGTCGCGCAAGGAAATCGGATAGGTGTCTTCGGCGTAGCCGCGGTATTCACCCGATACGGCGTCATACAGGCGCACCTTGATGCTTACCGATGGGCCGTATTGCTGATAGCCGCCAAAGCCATAGGGTTCGCCCAATGCCACCACATACTTTGCCCCGATGGCCGCTGCGTCTTCCTTCAAGGTCAACGGCCGCGCGGAATCCGGATTCACCTTGCGCAGCTTGAATGTCGCCTTGATGCCTGCCGCATCCATCGCGCCGGGTAGTTCGTTGTTCAGGGCCTTGCAGACCGCCTCGGCTGCATACAGCGCTGGCAGCGCAGTACGTGCGCCGATCCAGCCCGTGTCGTCGATTTTCTTCTGGTAATTGCAATCGGACGTATAGGGCCACGACTTGTTTGGCGTCATGGACTTGGCTTGTAGACGGAGGGAAAGGGACGGGGTTTGCTCGGGCGCAAGGTAATTGCAGGTGTGGGGAGATATCGGACTGAAAGTGAGGAAATCGCGCCACGCAACCATACTGTGACGTTGCTATACGGTGGTACCAAAACTGGCGATACAACCGGTCCGTTACCGGATTCGTCTCAAATTCACATCTGATCATCGCTATAGGACTCACCGTCGCGCCCTGTCGCCCTCGTAAGGGCTATATCTCCCTATGCCTGAATCCTACACATGCGCGATCACACCGGTCGCGATGATTTGTGCATCGCGGCTACGTCGGCCTCGCGCCCGTGCGTCGACTGCACCGGCGTCAAGTGCTCTCCGCATGCGAGGGCTGCTGCACGTGGGTACGGCCTAACACTAACGGGATCTATGGAAAACCCCAAATCTATTGCGCCCGCGCACGCACCACCCGGACGCTTCGTCATCCCTGCCAACTCTGCCGCCAAACGACCCAATTGGTCGACGCCAATAGCATTACTCGCGGGGCATTTTGTCGCTCTTCTCAACATATACACCCTCGGCTTCTTGCTGTCTGGCGGCCCGCGCCAGCGACCCGAGCTTGGCGAACACCTGTATGTATTAATGACCACTTACCTCGTGGGATACGGACTTTGTCTGATGATCAGCGCGCGACTGGGTGATCTCTTGGGATATCGGCGCCTGTTCCTCGCCGGTTTAGGGCTGTTCACTTTGGCATCAGCTCTAGGTTGCTTCGCAGCCAATACGATGGAAGAGATCCTTGCATCACAAGCCTTGCTAGGGATCGGGGCTGGTATGGTAACGCCACAAACCTGGACATCGTTACGCGTGTTATCCACCGGTGACCTGCGCCGTAAGATTGTTGCCCTGGCGTTGGTGGTGGATGGAAGTGCGTACCTGATTGGGGGAATGCTCGGTGCAGTGCTGATTGCGCTAAACCAAAATGCGTTTGGTTGGCGGCTAATGCTTTTCATGGACCTACTGATGGGTCTGGTAGCGTTGCTAGTCGGATGGCGTTGCGTGCCAACGTTGCGCACGAGAGCTTGCGGACCTCTCGATCTGCACGGCGCCGTAGTTGGAACCCTAGGATTGGCATTAATTTTGATACCACTCGCGGGAGGCCCGCTACGCGCCTGGCCCTGGTGGTCTCTTGCTGGGCCACCATTGGCACTAGTTGTGCTGGCATATTTCGCTCACCACGAGAACAAACTGTCTCGAAGCACGCATATACCGATTATGGACGTGAAAATATTCGGAAGTCAGACCTTTATTGCGACATTGGGAGGCGCATTTCTCTTTTATATTGGCGCGGGTACTTTCGCCAGTTCATTGATGCTGCTGTCGGAGTTCGCTCTGGGCGGAGATAACCTGCCACTATCGACAACATCCACACTCGTGGCTATCGGAACGATCGGCGGCTCGCTGGCGGGCCTGCCCTTTGCAGCAGGCCATGGTCGTCTGGTGCTGTTGGCCGGAGTGACCATTTTTGCATCAGGTGCCGCGATCTTAGCAGTCATAGCACTCACCGAAGCGGATAGCTACGCATGGCTTAGGGCGTCATTCGTATTTATCGGAGCGGGCCCTGGCTTGGTATATACGCGAGCAATTGACGCGCTTCTTGAGGTGACGCCTGACGACCAGGCGAGCACGGTCTCCGCGGCTATATTGGTCTTTCCGGTTATCGGTATATATATAGTATGGGCTCTGATCGATGTAACTCTGTCGTTGACCGTGAAATCTACTAATCAGGCCGCGGGGCTGGATATTGTTGCGCTGGCGCCGGCGATATTTTTTAGCATTACAGCCCTGCTCGCCAGCTTGATGCTGTTCACGATTGGAACTCGTCGATAGAGGTCAAACACTTGCCCGGTGATGTCCGGCGATGGCGGTATCCCGACACTGCCGCTGCCCCGCATGTGTGAGCGCTGGATCGTCTCCGGGCCATCGCCGTGGCCGAACAGCCCCGACGCAGGCAAGAAGCAGGTCCGATTGAAATCCAGCCGGATGCGATCAGCCGTATAGACGTAGACGCGCACGCGCACTGGTGGCGGCATCATAGCGGCTCAGGATATTCGGGTGGGTGGCGAAAAACCCGCCAGCGTGCCGCCCAACGACAGGACGGCTGTAATGGATCGCAATACAGCATTCATGATTCACGGTTCCCTACTTGAAGCAAATCCGACGTAATTGCCGGGGCTGATTATTTCCCGCAGGCAGCACCGCGGCTCTACCAGGCGGAAGAGACTGGCCGTGGCGCATTGATGAGAACCAGTCAATTGGAATATTAATTTTCAAGCACGCGCATAAACTTCTCGACATCAACCACATCAACATCCCTATATTCAGAACTCAGACTCGAACCACAAATAAATCCGACACTATTGCAATAAGCCGCATATATCGATCCTGCGTGGCAGTCAGGACGAAACACGTCCAACGAAGGACTAGAAAATTCGCCACCACACCACGAAATCAATGCCCCTCTATTAACAAACCAACGTAATGAGGCCTCAACACTCTCCTTCCAGCGTCTTTCTGTTGGCCATAAGTTGATCTTCATTTCGAAAGAAACGTTGCTTAAATCCTCCCCAACCCACTCACGCGCCTTTATTTCAGAAAAATCGGCCCAGATATTTTTAAATGAAGATATATTCTTCGCCACGTCAGACGAATACCCTTCTTTCCAGTAACCAAAAAATATCAAACCAGGCACTTCTTCCTGATATATCTCCCCTGTATTCTTATCTACAAATGTCCAATAGATTCCAAGACTCGCACTAGTCCTCATAGGCCAAAATTCCTCATCTGTTGGGCGGAGGGCTTGATTGCCGTAACAATATTCCCAGCCGCAACTTTTCCAACGTTTTCTTTTGCCACAAAGATAATCACATCATTCCCGTTAATTTTCCTATAAAAGCCTTTTACCGCTTGCCCACCTTGACTCATAACATGATCGAAAGTTTTTTCTGGATTTGTCAAGATAATCTGCCCAATTTCCTGAAACGCTTGTCTGGCCGCTTTTGATCCAGAATTCGCTGTGATTATCCCTGCTTCGATCAAATGTCTAGCCGAATGATCTATTCGACCAATATTTGAAAGTGCGGCTCGCGCGGCATCTTCGGAAAATCCTAGCGCGGCCTTGCCACCGATTGAGCCTCCAATCTTGCCAACATCAACCGCCTTCCCCACGTCAGCAAAAACATGCAGCGCCTGCCCTCCCTTCTTCAGCATCCCTCCAACAACAGGCACCAGTCCCAACGAAGAGAAAAACCTGTTCGCCTCTTCGCCCGTCGCCGTCCTCCCCGTCACCAGTTCATACAGCGCACTGGCGTTTGACACCCCGGGCGCGAGGTCTAGCACCGCCTGGGCAAGTGTGTCGGCCTTCTCTTTGGTCAGTTGCGGGTAGTGGCTGAGTATCAGCGCCACATCGTAGGCCGACGCCATCCGGTCTGCTCGATCAAACCCCTCCTGGAAGCAGCGCGCGTCGGTACACTCCCTCAACAACTCGTCAGTCAGCTCGGCTTTCAACCGCCCAACCTTATCGCGGTTCATATAGCGGCTGTTGTTCTCTAACTCGATACGCGCCGCGACTTGGGCAGCACTGGCTGCATTCGGATCGATAGCCGCCGCAATACCGGCAACAATGCTGGTTATCAGATTGACGCGGGCCTGCTGATCCTCCGCAGATAGATTCTTACCACCATCTCCCTCCAGATTTTCCAGCAGTTTGCTCAGCACCACGCCTGATAGCGCGCCCACACCGCCTGCTCCGCAGGAAGCTCCTTGAGCAGCGGCTCCCGCGCAGCCAAGCACGGCATGCAACGCCGCATGACCTGCCGAGCCTTCACCACCCAGCTCACGGCTCAACTCTTTGATCTGCGCAGCGCCTAGCGTCTGCAGGTAATTTACGGTAGCCGCCTGAACAAACTGACCTGTGCCTCCCATGACGTTGCCACTCGCCGCGCCCAGGATGATGGTGCCCCACTGGCTGTACGTTCCTCTGGCCCCCCATTTGCCTTCCAGATCTGCATACTCCTTCGCGGCTTGGATGCGCTCGGCATAAGACAAGCGCGGGTCTTCAGAGCGCTGCTTGGCAGCCTGTATTTCCCTAGCCCGATTCGTCAGGAACTGCCCCAACTGCCGGCTGGCCTCCGACGCGATCTCGAACCCCGCCTCGATCTTCTCCTTGTCAAAGATCGGCTTCAGCGTGTTCAACGTGTCCGACGTATCCCGATTCAGCGCCGCAATCGTCTCCGCCACAGTCTTGCCTGTCAGCGCCCGCTGTCCTTCTTCATCGCGGATGATGATGGTGCCGCCACTGATGGCGCTTTGGGTCGTGGAACTGCTATTGCCGCCGGCCGCAACCACCGTCGGTAGATTGGCGGAAAAGCCCCCACTCGACGCCAAGGAAGTGCCTGCGTCCTTGCTCGCGCCGCCGGCCACCTGGTTGCCCTTGGTGGTGCCCAAGCCAGCGGGGCTTTCTCCCCCCGCCGACGCACTACCGCCAAACCCGAACCCTCCGCCCACGGCGATTTGGTTGGCGCTATAGCTCGCCGAGTTCTTGATATCACGAGTGACCAATGTCCCGGTGCTGAGCATGTTCAGTCCATCTGCCACCGCCTTGTCGCTGCTGGCGATGACACTGCCGATCAACGTCGTGTTGTTCTTGACGTCGATCAGGAACCCGCCGTCGCCCGCCCACAAGCCCGTCTGTTCAGTGACAGACTTGAAGTTGCTGTTCATCTTGCCGGTGCCGAAGTTAGCGGCAGCCGTACTCTGGCCATAGCAATAGGGCGGAATGCACAACGTGATATTCACGCCAGCGCTGGTCTGTTTTGAGGTGTACGTGCTTGTATCTTGCAGGCTCTCCAGCAACAGGTTGCCTCCTACCGAGGCCAGAATCTGTTCCGCCTTTCCGGATGCGCCTTTTAGCGTCGTGTCTCCCCCCGACTGCAACGCCAGCACGTTGCCCGCGGTGACGGAACTGTTGGTCCAGCTGTCATCCCGGCCGTTCTCCTTGCCCCGTGCAATAGAGGCTCCCAACTCCACCGTCAAACCGTTGGATGTGCCGGTGCTGTAGCCGATACCAATATTGAAACCGCTGCTCTTGCTGTCCGTCTTCTGTTCGTAGAAGTTCTTGGCCGCCTGCAGCAGGATGTCGCCGTCGGCCTTCAGCACGGCATTGTTGCCCGCCGACAGGTTGGAACCCGAAACCGTTATATCCGATGCGCTTCCCGCGCCCTTGGCGACAATCGTCAGGTCCTTGCCCGCAGCGATGTTCGATCCCACCGAGGTGGACGAGCTTCTATCCGTAGTGCTGCTGCTCTTGC
Source organism: Achromobacter sp. 46006 (assembly GCF_059761975.1). Lineage (NCBI taxonomy): Bacteria > Pseudomonadati > Pseudomonadota > Betaproteobacteria > Burkholderiales > Alcaligenaceae > Achromobacter > Achromobacter sp. 46006. The sequence goes on along the minus strand of NZ_JCBANN010000045.1, from coordinate 6,288 downwards.
TGCTGCCGAAGCTGATCTTGATGCTGCCGCCGCCCATCTTGTCGATGGCACCGGCGTCCTTTGCCGCGCCGGCGGCCGCGACCGCGTCATAGGCGTTGCTGGCCGCAAGCGCTGTGGTTCCACCCGCCAGCGCGGTCATGACAGGATTGCCGGACTTTCCGGATGCTTCCGCCATACGTCCGGCCGTTTGCATGGCGCTGACCACAGGTGTGCTGGCCGTGACACTGAAGCCAGACTGCTTCATCTCGTGCACTTCACGCTGGCGCATCGTGTCGAAACTGCCAACGATACTGACGTCCCGGCCGATCATCGTGATGTCGCCTTGCCGTGCCAGGACATCACTGCCAAGCACGTTCAACGAACCGCCCGCGTTGATCAGCACGTCCCCCGTCACACTGCCGATGGTGCTACCAGTATTCAGGCCACGCTTGGTGTCCATCCAATCCGTCGTCTGACGCGATCCGTAGCTGAGGCCTCCCAGTCCACCAAAGCCGGATTTCTTGATCTTCTCGTACTGGTATTCGCTGGCGGAGTTCTTTTCGGCAACGATATTGACATTGCGATCCGCCGACATGACCAAGTCGTTCTGTGCCGCCACGTTGGAACCCAGCACATTCAGATCACGCCCAGCCACCATCACGGCGCTATCGCCGGTGAAGGTGGAAGACACCGCCTGCGTCCAGGACGCTTCCTTGATGCGGTGTGTCGTCTTGCTAGAGAGGAACCCCTTCGTCTTGTAATAGATCTCGTTATAGGCATACCCGCTGGAATCCCCCGCCAGCACATTGATATCGCGCCCCGCGCCGAGCGCCAACTGCTTGTCGGACGACACTTGCGCGGCAATGGCATTGATATCCTGCGCAGCCATCAATGTCAGGTTCCCGGCAGCGGCAATGCGGGTTCCCACGTCCTCCGTCGTACGCATCTCCGACCGGTTCTTCTTGCCGAAGTTGAACGACTCGCCGTAGCTCGTCCCCGCGGCGGTCAGGTTGATATCGTTGCCGGCGCGAATGCTCGCATCACCGCTGGTGACGATGGCGGCAGCCTGCGCGTTGACGTCGCGGCCCGCCTGCGCATTCAGCGTTCCGGCGTCGATACGGGCGACCCCGTCGACGATGGTGTTGCTGATACCGCCACGCACGTTCGATTGGGTGCTGGCGGTGAGGTTGATGTCGCGGCCCGCGGTCAGCGTGACGCCGTCACCCTTGAGCAACCCGGCCAGGTTATCGATGTCGTTGCGCGCATTCAGGTTGACGGTCTTGCCCTGGATCGTGCCCACGGTGTTGCGCACGTTCTGCGCATCGACCACCAACGCGTTGCGTGCGCCGAGGGTGCCGCTGTTGTTCACGTCGCCCGTCGCGCTGATCTGCGTGTCACGGCCGGCGATCAACGTGCCATCACCGCGCAGGTCGCCCGGCTTGACGGCCAGGTAGACCTGCGGCGCCAGCACCTTCTGCTGCGTGCCGTCGGGCAGCGTGACGGTTTGCTCAACCATCCAGACGATGTCGCTGGTCAGGTGGCGCATCTGCTCTTCAGTAAGCGCGGTGCCCACGGCCAGGCCGAACTGCTTGGCGAAGTCGGCGCCGGCGGAAAGCAGCGCCTTGTACTGGGTTTCGTTGTCGGTGTAGTCGCCGACGAAGCGCTGGCCGGTCGCCAGCATGACCTGTTCAGCCACCAGCTTCTGCTCATAGAAGCCGTCGCCCAGGCGCTTGAGGACGTGGCCAGGGTCCTGGTTCAGTTTCTCCAGCAGGAAATCGCTGGACACCACGGACCGCGAGCCGATGAACTGGCTGTCGGTGGCGATCAGGTAGGGCGCGTTGGGCGCCGTGATGACCTGGTACAGCTTGCTGGTCGGGATGGTCGGCGGCAGCACGACCACCGCAATGGTCTGGTTGCCGGGCAGCGTGATGCGCGTCAGCGTTGCCGGCGGCAACGCCTGGACGACGGTGCTGGCGCCCGGCGTCTGGCCAGACGGCGCGACGGCGGCGCCGCCCTTCGCGTCGCCCAGGCCGGTCTCGATGCGTTCGGCCAGGACGGTGGCGTTGTAGTCGGAACGGTTGTACTTGCGGGAGTCGTTCTTCTCGTAGGTGTAGGCCATGGTGCCGACACGGTCGACCGTGCGCAGTCCCTCGGCGCCGACGTTGCTCAGCGTCCCACCCTCGGTTTTCAAGGCGCCGCCGGCGAGGATGCGGCTCTTGTCGTTGACGACGTTGCCAACAAGGCGGGCATTGCCGCCAACGATGATCTTGCCCGGATCGCTCTCTGTGATGCGGGTCTCGCGCGTGATCTCGGTCACCTCGTAGAAGGTGAAGTCCTTGATCATGCGGTTGTTGCGGAAGTCGGCGTTGAATGCCTTGATCTTCTCGTTCAGCGTGTCGTACAGCTCCAGGTCGTGGTCGTACTGAGCCTGCTGCTGGGCCAGGTCCGCGGGGCAGCGCCAGCCGCAATCATCCGGCGACGGGGGTCGCCTGATGCCGCTGGGACGTTCTACCTCGAAGACGGACCAAATCTTGGCGTCGGGCTTGTACAGGAACTGCGCGGGGTTTGTGTAGCACTCGCCCGCATCGCCGCCACTGCAGCCGGAATATTCGGCGATATATGCCAGGCCAATCGGCGCGCTGACACCCGCCCGCCCCTGCTGGTCCTCCTGGATGTTGCTGTAGTCGAACGGCGGCCCGTACTGGCTTTCCGGATAACGCGCCGACGGCATCAGCAAGCGCCGCTCGTCGTATTGGCCCATCCAGCTCGGTCCGCGACCGCAGATGGACTTGACGGTGTTGCAGAACCACATGCCCTCGCCATCGACGATGTCGGTGGTGCCATCCAGACGGTAGAACCATTTGGCTTCGCGGCCGACTTCGACGGTTTCGCTGGCGAAGTGCAGGTTGCGGTTCTGAATGCTGGCCGCGGCGATGTCGGCGTTGCGCTCGACCTCGATGGTGGCGGACTCGTTGGACAACAACGCCGCCTGGCCGGTGGCCTTGCCGGCCGCGTCCAGCGTGCCGCCCAGCCGCAGGTCGCCCGCGGCGTAGATCAACGCGTGCTCGCGGTTGGTCAGCGTGCCCACGCCCAGGTCCATGTCGCCACGCGAGGCGATGACGGCGTTGGGTTCGTTCTGCAGCAGCGGCGTCTTGATGCCGATGCGATCGCCGTAGATGCGGCCGGTGTTGAGCAGATTGCCGGCATTGATGAGCGTGTAGCCGCCGTCGATCAGGCCGGCGTTGCTCAACAGGCCACCGATGATCAGTTCGTTGTTGCGCACCGCGATCAATTCGCCGGTGGCGCGGTTTGTCAGGGTATCGGCTGTGATCTTCAGATCCTGGCCGGCGTGGATCTTGCCGTCGTTGTCCAGGTTGCCTGTGACCAGCTCCAGCGAGGTGCCAGCGGTCAGGGCGCCGCCGGTGTTGGTCACGCTGCTGAAGGCCAGCTTCGCCTTGGCGTCCGACGAGACGTTGCCGCGCGTGTTGTCGAGCACGCCGGTGGTCAGGGTCAGCGCCTGGCCGGCGCCGATGCGGCCGGCCTGGTTGTCGATGGCGGTTGTGTCCAGCGTGACCTGCTGGCCCATCAGGCCAAGGGCGCCCGCAGTCGTGGCGCCAGCGCCGGCATTGCCATTGGCGAGTGTGTCACGGTTCTTCAGGCTGCCGGCAGTCAATGCCAGCGCGTCGTCGGCCTGGATCAGGCCGGCGCTGTTGTCCAGCACGCCTTGCGTCTTGAGCGTCAGGCCGCCGGCCGCGACGATGCCACGCGTGTTTGAGAGGCTCTGGGCGTTCAGCGTGGCCAGGCCCTGGGCGGCGACGGTGCCGTCAGTGTTGTCGATCGCGCCGGCCGTCTTCAGGTCCAATGCGCCGCCGCTGGCGACCTTGCCGCCGCTGTTGGCCAGGCTCGCAGCGTCGATGCCAAGCGTGCCGCCATACAGGCCGCCCGCCTGGTTCTGCAGCGCGCCGCCGGTGGTGACCGCGAGTTTGCCGTCGGCCTGGGCGATGCCATTGCGATTGTCGATGGCGGCCGCCTGGATGTCGGCGCTGCCGCCAAGCAGCTTGCCGCCTCGGTTGTCGAGCGTCCCCGCGGTCTCGACGCGCAAGGCGTCGTTGGCCTGCACCGATCCCCCCTGGTTGTCGATGCCGTCGGCGCCGCGCAGCGCCACGCTCTGGCCCGAGACCACGCCGCCGGCCGCGTTGACCACGGACCTGCCGCGCAGGTCCAGCGCGCCGGCGCCAGCCAGCGTGCCACCGGTGTTGTCGATGGCGCCCGTCACCTGGCCGTCGAGCGCCGCGCCGCTGGTGAGTTTGCCGCCCGTATTGTCCAGGCCGGCCGCGCGCAAGGCCACGGAGCCGCCATAGACCGAGCCGCCGCGATTGGTGACCGCGCCCGTGGCGTCCACGCGCAATGCGCCCCCGGCGACGAACTTGCCGCCCGACAACCCGAGCGCGTTCGCGGTGATGGTGGCATCGCCACCCGCCACCAGGGTGCCGGGGTTGAGCAGCTGATCCACCTGCGCGCTCAAGGCGCCGAGCGGACTGATGGAGCCGTCCGCCTGCAAGCCCGCCGTGAGCGCGCCGCGGTTCTCCAGCTGGCGCGCCACGATGCTGGCGTTGCCAGCCGAGGACATGGCCTGGTTGTTGATGACCTTGGCGGCGGCGTTCAAGCCCAGCGCGCCGCCCGCGGCGACAGCGCCGTCGTTGACGATGTCGCGGGCGCTTTGCACCGAGAGGTTCGTGGCGGCCTGCAGGCGACCCGAAGGCTGGATGCGAACGTCGCCGTTGGCGCTGACCGTCAGCGTGCCCGTCAGCGCCGCGAGGTTGCCGCCGATGTTCACGCCGACCCCGGCTTCCGTGCCGATGAGGCGAATGCTGTTGGCATACATGCCGCCCAGCGCGGCGACGTCCAAGGCCACGCCGGTGCCCGCGCCGGCGCCGGTCAGGGCCGCAACGTCGATGCCGTCATAGCCGACGCGCGCCGCGCCCGCGACCACGTTCAGATTACTGGCCCAGACTTGGGCGTTCAGTTCCAGCGTGCGCGCCATCAGGTCGAGCTGACTGAGGTTGGCGCCGTACAGGCCCGCGCCTTCGATGCCCAGGCGGCCGCCCGTGATGTCGAAGCCCAGCGCGCCATCCGCACCAATGACGGGCTTGCCGGTGGTGAGCGTGGCGCGGTTGGCATTGAGGAAGCCGCAACCGTTGCAGGTGATGCCCGCGGGGTTGGCGATGATGACGTTGGCGCGATTGCCGGCCACTTCCAACATGCCCATCAGCCGCGACGGGTTGGCGGCGGTGACCTGGTTCAGGATGGCCGTTGCGCGCTGGTTGCCCAGCATCGGATTACCCGCCACTTGCCCGGCCAATTGCGTCTGGCTGGCCGCGCCGCTGTTGTTGAGCACCACGCCCGAGGGGCCGACGTTGAACTGGGTGAAACGGTTGTTCGACACACCACCGGCCGACGGCGGCGCGATATTGACGACGGGCACGCCATTGCTCACGCCCACCACGGGCTTGGCGCCCGGCACGCTCTTGTCGACGGAGATGGGTAGCGTCTGCGCCAGGACGGGCGTCCAGATTTGCGAGTACAGGACCAACCAGACGACTGCGGAGCGAAGCTTGGACATGGCGAGGCAACTCTCGGTAAGCGTGAAGCAACTGGACGGATGACGGCCGGGGCGCACGCGCCCCGAACGGTCTAAAACTCGAACATCAGCGTGGCGGCGAACACCGTGCTTTGCGTTTTCAGGTTGTCGGGCTTTTTCAAGGGCCAGCCCGCCGACAGGTCATAGCTGGCATTGACATAGGGCATGGCGATGCGGCCGCGCAGGCCGGCCACCGCGCCGACCAACGTACGGCTGGCCAGGTACTGGGCCGACGGCCCCCCGACTCGGCCAGCGTCCAGCCCGGTGTAGACCTGCTGGCCCGGCAGACCCGCCAACCCGCCCAGGTCCAGCGACAGGTCATTGCGCAAGGTCCAGCCGTCTTCCGCGGCCAGCGTCATCTGCCCATCGAAGCCGCGCACCGCGTAGCGGTTGCCGATGGTGAAGTAGTCGGCCGGCACGATGGGCGTCTTGGCGTGCTGGATCTGCCAGTTGGCCTGGTACGCCATCTGCTGGCCGGCCACTTTGAAGGGCAGGTATAGACCTGCATTGGCCGTCAGGATGGTGCTGCGCCCGTTCCAGCCGGGATCGCCGTAGACATACCCCGGCTGGTTGGAGAACTGCGGCAGCGTGCCGCGCACCCCGCCGCCGATGTCCAGCACCATCTGGTCGATGTAGTGGCGATGGCCGTAGCTGAACTCGTAGCCGGC
>NZ_JCBANN010000044.1:0-48562 GCF_059761975.1 Achromobacter sp. 46006 | reverse complement strand
CCGCCCGGGATATCATCCGGGGCGGGGGGCGTTTGCATTGCCGCCCGGCCATGTGGCGCCGAGCGTCGGTGGGCCTTATTCGGGCTGGATGTTGGCGTCTTTCATGACCTTGATCCAGCGGGCGCTTTCCGCCAGGTTGAAGGCTTCGGCTTCCTGGTAGGTCATGGTACTGGGCAGCGTGCCCTGCGACTTCAGCGCCTCGACCACCTTGGGCGATTGCGAAGCCTCGATCATGGCCTTGTTCAGCTTGGCGACGATGGGTTCGGGCGTGTCCTTGGGCACCCACATGCCGTACCAGGTGACGATATCGAAGCCGGGCAGTCCGCTCTCGGCGATGGTCGGGACGTCGGGCAGTTCGGCCAGGCGGTTCTTGGTGGTCACGGCGATCGGTCGCACCTTGCCGCTCTGGATCAAGGGCAGGGCGGGGGCCAGCGGCGCGTACATCAGGTCGACGTGGCCGCCGGCGACGTCGGTCAAGGCCGGGCTGCTGCCGCGGTAGCCGACGTGCGCGATGGAGGCCTTGGTGGTGGTGTTGATGAGTTCACCTGCCAGGTGAGGCAGGGTGGCCACGCCCGGCGAGGCAAAGCTCAGCGAACCCGGTTGGGCCTTGGCCTGCGCGATCAGTTCGCCGAAGGTCTTGAACTTCGAGTCGGGCGGCACCACTGCCACCATCGGCACGGTGCCGAGCACGCCCACCATGCGGAAGTCCTTGATCGGGTCGAACGTCAGGCTTTTGAACTGGGCCGGGTAGATGCCTTGCACCGAGGGGTTCATCAGCACGGTGTAGCCGTCGGCGGGAGAGCGCGCCACCTGCGCGGCGCCGATGGTGCCGCTGGCGCCGGGCCGGCTCTCGATCACCAGCGGATGGCCCAGGATCTCTCCCATGCGCACCGCGATCACGCGGCCCACCACATCGGTGGGGCCGCCGGCGGCCCACGGCATGATCACGCGGATCGGTTTATCAGGGTAGGCGTCCTGCGCCTGCGCGCCAGCCAGTGGCAGGGCCCCGATGGCGATCGCCGAGCATGCCGCTGCGAGCAAAGTGCGCTTGTTCATTTGCTGTCTTCTCCTACAAAGGTGAGGTTGGCCGAGGGCAGGGCTGCGCGCAGCAGCGCCTTGACCTCTTTGAGTTGTGCTCCAGTGGTGGCTTCGTTTTTCTGCATGCGCCCCAGAGGGCCGGCCACCACGATGGCAAAGGGTTGTTCATAGGCCCGAAAGCCCAGCGAAATGGACATGACGTCTTCGACGTTTTCGCCCAGCGAGCGTTGCCAGCCGCGTTGGATGCCGGCCCGGAGATCACGGTCGAAGGCGGCCTGGCTGGTTAGGGTGGTATCGGTGTACGCGGCGAATCCGGGGTAGGTCTTGAACCATTTCTGGCGTTCGTCCTCGGACAGCACCGACAGCAGCGCCTTGCCCGAGCTGGTGGCGTGGACCGCCTTGAAGCCGCCCGGCTGATGCGAGAAGCGGATGGTCTGCTTGGATTCGGCGACGATCAGGTACACCACCTTGTCGTCGGCAAGCTTGGCCAGCAGGGCGGTCTCACCGGTCAGGTCGCGCACCCGTGCCAGGACCGGCTCGATCACCGCGTTCAGCGGATCGCTGCGGCAGATCAGGGTGGCGACATGGATCAGTTTCTGGGTCGGGTAATAACCGTGCTTCTTGCCGATCTCGTAGAGATAGCCGCGCGCCACCATGGTCTTGAGCAGGCCATGGCAGCTGGACAGCGGGATCTCCATTTGCGCGGCGATCTCGCTGTACAGCAATGGCTTCTGCGCCTCGGCGAAGAGGTTCAGAACATCCAGGACTCGGGCGGCTGTTTTCACATCCATGATGCTATTATCCTATATGTGATAATTTTGTGTCAAATTTGCTTTCAATTGCCAAGGAGTCGTGTCGCATGAGATGGAAGAATCGTCCCGAGGGATCGAATTGGGGGGACTTCGGCCCTGACGATCAAAGAGGTTGCCTGAATTACATCACTCCCGCGAATGTGATGAAGGGAATCCAGGAGGTCCGCGAGGGGCTGAGTTTCTGTCTGTCGCTGCCGCTGGATTATCCCGGAGGCAACGGCGTCAACGTGCGCCGCCATCCGCCCAAACTGCGCCCGACCGAGAGGGATGGCGACCAATATCTGAATTTCCCGCTGGGCCGCCTGCGCCCCGGATGCGTCGATGTCCTGAGTGACGACATTGTCGAGATGAGCCTGCAGTATTCGACCCAGTGGGATTCGCTGGCGCACGTGGGCGCGCTGTTCGACGCCAACGGCGACGGCCTGCCCGAGCGAGTCTATTACAACGGCTATCGCCCCAACGAGCACGTGGTCGGTCCGGTCGATTACGACGTCGACAACGGTTTCGCCAAGACCGACCTGGGGCAGGGCGGGGCCTCCCATGCCAGGAAACTGGACATTACCCAGTTGGCCGAATCCTGCCTGCAGAGCCGTGGCGTCATGGTCGATCTGGCGCGGCACTACGGCCGCGAGCAGCGGTCGGTGGGCTATGACGACTTGATGCGCATCATCGAAGCCGACCGCATCGAGATCGAGCGGGGCGACATTGTGCTGTTCCATACCGAATTCGGCGATGCCTTGCTGGAAAAGCAACGCGAGCCCGATCACCATACGCTGCATGAGATCTGTGCCGGGCTGGACGGCAGCGACGAGAAACTGCTGCAGTGGATCACAGATTCGCAGGTGGCCGCGATGGCTTCGGACAACCATGCGCTGGAAATCTATCCGACGCAGAAGCCCAACGCCTGCTGCGCGGCATTGCCGCTGCACCACCATTGCATCTTCAAGCTCGGCCTGCCGATCGGCGAGATGTGGTACCTGGGGGCGCTGGCGCGCTGGCTGACGGCCAACGGACGCAGCCGTTTCCTCCTGACCGCGCCGCCGCTGAACTTGCCTGGCGCGGTGGGCTCGCCGGCCACGCCGGTGGCCACGGTCTGAGCAACGGCGCGATCCGGCCCGAGCCGGAATCGTCGAGGCCGGAACCGCCGGGCGCAAAGCACCCCGCCGCGGACCCGCTCCGCCGATGCGGCCTCAGGGCGCCACCGGCACGAGCGAGGGGCACGCCGGCTTTTCAGCGGCCGACGCGTGCCTCGATTTCGCTGGCCAGATCGGCCACCGCGGTGGCGTAGAAATAGCTGCGGTTGTATTTCGTCAAGGCGAAGAAGTTGGGTGTGCCGACGCGGTACTGCGCGGTGCCGCGGGCTTCTTCCACCAGGTCGACGATGCCCAGCGGCTGGCTGCCCCAGCCGTTGGCCGAGGCGCCGGGCTGCAGGCGCGCGCCGGCCGCGCTCAGGGCGCTCCAGTTTTGCCTGGGCTCCAGTCCGCCATCCACCAGCGCGCTGGGGTCGGCCGGCAGCGCCACCGGCGCGAACACCGGCAGGCCCCGCTGCCAGCCATGCTGCGACAGGAAGCTGCCCACCGACATGATGGCATCGCGGGTGTTGTTGGTCAGGTCGATATGGCCGCTGTCGTCGCCGTCGACCGCGTAGTGCCGGATGCTGGTGGGCATGAATTGCGGCATGCCGATGGCGCCGGCATAGGAGCCGCGGGTTTCCATGTCCAGCTTGCCCTTCATCGCCAGCGTCAGGAAGTCTGCCAGCTGGCCGCGAAACATGGCGGCGCGCTCGGGCTTGGCCGGGTCCGGATAGTCGAAGGCCAGCGTGGTCAGCGCGTCCAGCACGCGGAAATTGCCCATGTTGCGGCCATACAAGGTTTCAACGCCGATGATCGAGGCGATGATCGGCGCCGGCACGCCGAAGCGCTGCGCCGCCTGGTTGAGCTGGTCTCGATGCGCGTTGTAGAACTCCACGCCCCAGCCGATGCGCTTGGGCTCGACGAAGCGCGAGCGGTAGGTCAGCCAACTGCGCCAGATCTTCTTGCCGGGCGGCGAGGGCGCGATCAGGCGGGCCACGGTGGCGTTGTAGCGCGCGCTTTCGAGCGCCGCCACCATGGGCTTGAGCGGCAGGTCGCGCTCGGCGGCCAGGCTTTCGACGAAGGCGCGCACTTCCGGGCGCAGGGCGCCGCCGGGCGTCAGGGCGGCCGGGCCGTCGTCAGTGGGCTCGGAACCGACTGTCGGCGTGCTGGGTCCGATGCGGATGGGCGTGGTGCCGGTGGCGGCCGCCGGCGGCTGGCCGGAGGACGGATTGGGGGCGGTGGGGGCGGTGGTGGCGCACCCGGCCAGCAGGGCCGATAAGGTGCCGAGTTGCAGTAATCGCCGACAGATGAACATAATCTTCCTTATGGAGACCATGTATCTTACCCACCCGGCATGCCGCTTGCATGAAATGGGCAGTTGGCATCCGGAGAGCCCGCAGAGGCTGGATGCCATTTCCGACCAATTGCTCGCCAGCGGTTTGATGCCCTATCTGGACGACCGGCAGGCGCCGCAGGCGTCGCGCCATGACGTGCTGCGGGTGCACACTGTCCAGTATCTGGACAGTCTGCGCGAACACACCCCGGAGCACGGGTATTACCCGATAGATCCCGACACCCTCATGAACCCCCACACCTACGAAGCCGCCCTGTACGCGGCTGGCGCGGGCGTGGCGGCCGTGGACGCGGTGATCGGCGGGGAGGCTCGCACCGCTTTTTGCGCGGTGCGCCCTCCAGGGCACCATGCCTGCCGTTCGCAGGCCATGGGCTTCTGCTTCCTGAACAACGTGGCGATCGCGGCCCGCCACGCCATGGACTTCCACGGCCTGTCGCGGGTGGCGATCGTCGATTTCGACGTGCACCACGGCAACGGCACCGAGGACGTCTTCGCGGGCGATGAGCGGGTGCTGATGTGCAGCATTTTCCAGCATCCCTTCTTTCCCAACAGCGGCACCGAACATCCGGCGGCCAACATGGTCAACGTGCCTGTAGCCGCCTATACGGCGGGCGCTGCTGTCCGTGCCATCGTCACGGACACCTGGCTGCCACGGCTGGAGGCGCACCGCCCGGAACTCATTCTGATTTCGGCCGGTTTCGATGCCCACCGCGAGGACGACATGGGTCAAATGGGGCTGGTGGAGGCCGACTATGCATGGATCACCGAGCAGCTCGTGGAGGTGGCGGAACGCCACTGCCAGGGGCGCATCGTCAGCACGCTCGAGGGCGGTTACAACCTGTCCGCCCTGGGGCGCAGCGTCGTGGCCCATATACGGGCGCTGGCGAAGCTGTAGAATCAGGAAAAAATTGTGCAATGCGATCCCGGCGATTGCCGGGTAATTATTTCCATTTTGGAGGCAGCGGGATGAAGGTGTTGGTACCTGTCAAGCGCGTCGTTGACTACAACGTCAAGGTGCGCGTCAAGTCTGATCAGACCGGCGTGGATATCGCCAATGTGAAGATGTCGATGAACCCCTTTGACGAGATCGCCGTCGAGGAAGCCACCCGCCTGAAGGAAAAGGGCACCGTGGCCGAGGTGGTGGCGGTTTCTTGCGGCGTTGCGCAATGCCAGGAAACGCTGCGCACCGCCATGGCCATCGGCGCCGACCGCGGCGTGCTGGTCCAGACCGACGCCGAACTGCAGCCGCTGGCCGTGGCCAAGCTGCTCAAGGCCCTCGTCGACAAGGAACAGCCGCAACTGGTGATCCTGGGCAAGCAGGCCATCGACGACGACGCCAACCAGACCGGCCAGATGCTGGCCGCGCTGCTGGACTGGCCGCAAGCCACGTTCGCCAGCAAGGTCGAGCTGGCCGATGGCAAGGCCACGGTCACGCGCGAAGTCGACGGCGGCCTGGAAACGCTGACGCTCAAGCTGCCGGCCATCATCACCACCGACCTGCGCCTGAACGAGCCGCGTTACGTCACGCTGCCGAACATCATGAAGGCCAAGAAGAAGCAGCTGGACACCGTCACCCCGGAAGAACTGGGTGTCGATCCGGCGCCGCGCCTGAAGACGCTCAAGGTCAGCGAGCCGCCCGCCCGCAAGGCCGGCATCAAGGTGGCCGATGTCGCGGCCCTGGTGGACAAACTCAAGAACGAAGCGAAGGTGGTCTGAGATGACGACGCTGGTTATTGCCGAACACGATAACGCCCAGCTCAAGGGCGCAACCCTGAACGCCGTCGCCGCCGCCGCCAAGATCGGAGGCGACGTCCACGTGCTGGTCGCAGGCGCCAATGCCCGCGCCGTGGCCGACCAGGCCGCGCAGGCGGCTGGCGTGTCCAAGGTGCTGCTGGCCGACGCGCCGCAACTGGCCGACGGCCTGGCCGAGAACGTGGCCGCCCAGGTGCTGGCGGTGGCCTCGGGCTACAGCCACATCCTGTTCCCGGCCACTGCTTCGGGCAAGAACATCGCCCCGCGCGTGGCCGCAAAGCTCGACGTGGCCCAGATATCCGACATCATCGGCGTGGAATCCGCCGACACCTTCCAGCGCCCGATCTACGCCGGCAACGCCATCGCCACCGTGCAATCGGCCGACCCGGTCAAGGTCATCACCGTGCGCACCACCGGCTTTGACGCCGTGGCCGCGCAGGGTGGCTCGGCCGCCGTTGAAGACGTCGCCGCCGTGGCCGATTCCGGCCTGTCGAGCTTCGTCGGCCGCGAAGTCGCCAAGAGCGACCGCCCGGAACTGGCCGGCGCCCGCGTCGTCGTTTCCGGCGGCCGCGGCCTGGGCAGCGCCGAGAACTTCAAGATCCTGGATCCGCTGGCCGACAAGCTCGGCGCCGCCCTGGGCGCCTCGCGCGCCGCGGTCGACGCAGGCTACGCGCCCAACGATTGGCAGGTCGGCCAGACCGGCAAGATCGTCGCGCCGCAGTTGTACGTGGCCGTCGGCATTTCCGGCGCCATCCAGCATCTGGCGGGCATGAAGGATTCCAAGGTCATCGTCGCCATCAACAAGGACCCCGAGGCGCCGATTTTCGGCGTGGCCGATTATGGCCTGGTTGGCGACCTGTTCCAGGTCGTTCCCGAACTGACCGGCGCGTTGTAGACCAACGCGCCTCTGGCTTAAATGCCAAAAGCCCGCGGACATTATCTGTCCGCGGGCTTTTTTTATTCCTGAGTGATGCGGCTTATTTTTGGCTGACAAACGAAACTATTTGATATTTATAATGTAAATGTTTTGATTTTTTGAAAGATTCTGATAATGTATGCCGCGCGCAGCTAGGATTGGCGCAAGTGTTTGGCCGGTACATAACGAAGGAGATTCGGGATGGAATGGTTATTCGACACTCTGCGGAAATACCCTGAACTGGCAATATTTCTTACTCTGGGTCTGGGATATTGGATCGGTGCCAAGAAAATATTTGGCTTCAATCTGGGGGCGGTGACCGGAACCTTGCTGGTCGGCGTGCTGGTCGGCCAGCTCGACATCACGATCGCCCCGATCGTCAAACAAGTATTCTTCCTGCTGTTCCTGTTCGGTCTGGGCTATGGCGTCGGGCCGCAATTCTTCCGCGGCATGAAAAGCGATGGCCTGCCGCAGGTCATCTTTGCCGTCGTCATCTGCGTTATCTGCCTGCTGGTGACCTGGGGCACGGCCGTGGGGTTCGGCTTCGACGCCGGTACGGGCGCGGGCCTGCTGTCCGGGGCGCAGACCATTTCCGCGGTAATCGGGGTTGCAACCGACACCATCAATGGCCTGGGCATTGACGCGGCCACCAAGAAGAAATGGATCGACAGTATTCCGGTGGCCTATGCGGTCTGCTATATCTTCGGCACGGTCGGCAGCGCCTGGCTGCTGGCCTCGCTGGGCCCGAAGCTGATGCGGGTGGATATCGTCAAAGAGTGCAAGGAGTACGAGGCCAAGATGTCCGGCGGCGCCGACTCGATGGAGCTGTCGGGCTACCGCAAGTTCATTTCGCGCGCTTACAAGCTGGACCATTCCGAATTCGTCGGCAAGACGGTGGGCGAGATTGAAGCGCGCTTCGTCGAAGCGCGCGTGTTCATCGAGCGCATCCGGCGCGGCGACCAGATCCTCGACACCGATTCCTCCACGGTGCTGCAGGCTGGCGACGTGCTGGGAGTGACCGGCCGCCATGACGCGCTGGTGCTGCAAGCTGCCGGCATTATCGGCACCGAGGTCGAGGACCGTGACCTGATCAGCCTGCCTGCCGAGATTGTCGAGGTGGTGCTGACCAATAAGAACCTGGCCGGCAAGACCGTCAAGGAAATCTCCGAGATGGAACAGGTGCGCGCGCTCGGCCGCGGTGTGTTCCTGCGCAAGGTGATGCGCGGCGGCCACGAGATGCCGGTCAACTGGGGCCTGAAGCTGGACCGCGGCGACCGCCTGTTCATCCTCGGGGCCAAGCGTGACGTCGAGCGGGTGGTCGGCAAGGTGGGCTACGTGGATCGCGCCACGGAGCAGACCGATATGGTGTTCGTGGGCTTCGGCATTCTGCTGGGCGGCCTGTTCGGCACGCTGGTGCTGACGGTCGGCGGCGTTCCCATCACCCTCTCGACCTCGGGCGGTTCGCTCATTGCCGGCCTGATCTTCGGCTATCTGCGCTCGGTGCATCCGACCTTCGGCCGGGTGCCGGAACCGGTGCACTGGTTTCTGACTTCGGTCGGCCTGACTGCGTTCGTGGCGGTGGTCGGCATCAGTTCGGGGCCGGGTTTCGTGCAGGGCTTCCAGCAGTTGGGCGCCAAGCTCTTCATCGCCGGCATCATCGCCACCAGCGTGCCGATGATCCTGGGGGTATACATCGCCCGCTACGTGTTCAAGTTCCACCCGGCGATCGCGCTGGGGGTTTGCGCCGGCGCCCGTACCACGACGGCGGCCATTGGCCAGATTACCGAGACTGCCAAGAGCCAGGTGCCGGCCCTGGGCTATACCGTGCCCTACGCCATCGGCAACACCCTGCTGATCATCTGGGGCATTGTCATTGTCATGCTCATGACCTAGGACCCGTGTTTCCGGAGGCGGTCCCGCCCTTCGGCAACATGGACTCCGGCGGGATATCCGCGCGCGCCGCGCGCGGGCCAGCGGTCCGGGGCTGCCCCGGGCAAGCGTCTGTCAATCGCAAACCAGGAGTTCTGCACAATGGCTTCCACCGCGCCCATCACCGTCAGCCTGGCCTCGGCCTTGAAAACCACCCGTTCGCGCCAGCGCGACCTGGAGCAGTTGTCGCCCTTCGAATTGAAGGACTACCTGATCACGCTGGCCAAGGACAGCCAGCAGACCGCCGTGTCGACCATGCTGAATGCCGGTCGCGGCAATCCCAACTGGATCGCCACCGAGCCGCGCGACGCCTTTTTCCTGCTGGGCCAGTTCGCCATGAAGGAAGCGCGGCGGGTGCGCGACGATGGCATCCTGGCGGGCATGCCACCCAAGAAAGGTTGCGCCGACCGCCTGCGCAAGTTCCTGTCCAAGAACAAGGGCGCGGCGGGCGCGGACTTTCTGGCCGGCGTGCTGGAGTACGGGGTCAAGATCAAGAGCTTCGTGCCGGACGAATGGATCCATGAGTTGACCGACGGCGTCATCGGCGACAACTATCCGGTGCCGCCGCGCGCGCTGGTGCATCTGGAGCAGATCCTGCACGACTACCTGATCAAGGAAATGTGCGATGGCCGGCCACCCAAGGGCAAGTTCGACCTGTTCCCGGTCGAGGGCGGCACGGCGGCCATGTGCTACATCTTCGATTCGCTGATGCAGAACGGCCTGCTCAAGCAGGGAGACACCATCGCGCTGTTCCTGCCGACCTTCACACCCTATATCGAGATCGCGCATCTGGAGCGCTTCCAGTTCAAGATCGTCGCCATCAATGCCAGCAGCGTTCGGGCCGACGGTACCCACGATTGGCACTATCCGGCCGCGGAAATCGCCAAGCTCGAAAACCCGAAGATCAAGTTGGCGGTGACGGTCAATCCCAGCAACCCGCCTTCGGTCGCCTTCAGCCCGGTCGAGATGAAGCAGATCGTGGGGCTGATCCGCAAGAATCCCGACCTGGTGCTGGTGACGGACGACGTCTATGGCACCTTCGTGCCGAATTTCCGGTCGTTGATGGCGGAGGTGCCGCACAACACCATCTGTGTGTATTCATTCTCGAAGAACTTCGGTTGCACTGGCTGGCGCCTGGGCGTGATTGCGACCCATGAAAAGAACACCATGGACCGCCGCATCGCCGAACTGCCCGCCTCCTGGAAGAACCGCCTGAAAAAGCGCTATGGCGCCATGACGATGGAGCCGGAGAAGCTCAAGTTCATCGACCGGCTGGTGGCCGACAGCCGCAACGTGGCACTGAACCACACCGCCGGCCTGTCGCTGCCGCAGCAGGTGCAGATGGGATTTTTCGCGCTGTCGCACCTGCTGGACCTGAAGGATGCGTACAAGCACCTGACCATGCAGATCGTGCGGGCCCGGCGCGACGCGCTGTGGCGCGGGCTGGGAGCGCCGCTGCCGCCGGAAGACCCGATGCGCGGCTGGTACTACGTCGAACTGGACTTCATGGTGTGGGCCAGGAACACCTATGGTGACGCCTTCTGCAAATACATGTCGTCGAACTACGAACCGGTCGACTTTCTGTTCCGCCTGGCCGAGAAGTCCGGCGTGGTGTTGATGGACGGAGGCGGCTTCGGCGGCCCGCCCTGGTCGATCCGCATTTCGCTGGCTAACCTTGACGACGGCGATTATTCCAGGATCGGCAAGCACATGGTCGATGCCGCCACCGAATACGTGGAGGCCTGGAAGGCCGGCCAGCTCGTGCGTTCCGGCCCGACCGCCGGCAAGGGCCAGAAGGTCAAGGCCTCGGTCGCCAAGCGCACGGCGGCCGGCAAGGGCGCCGCCAAGAAGGCGGTGAAAAAGGCCGTGAAGCAGGCCGCCAAGGCCGAACGCTCGGCCGGGAAAGGGGCGAAGTAGTCCCGGGACGCCACATCCGACAGGGCGGAAGACCACATGACATGCTCCATCGGGTTTTTCAACAGCGTTCCCATCGCGGTGTTGTTTCTCACGGTGGGCCTGGGATACCTGATCGGCAAGCTCCGTGTCGGGCCGATTCAGCTTGGCGGCGTGTGCGGCACGCTCATCGTCGCCCTGCTGATCGGCCAGAGCGGCTGCCAGACGCGCGGCGACCTGAAGGAAGTGGCGTTCGCGCTGTTCATCTTTGCCATGGGGTATTCAGGCGGACCGCAGTTCTTCGCCAACCTGAACCGGTCCAGCCTGCGCTACATCGTGCTGCCGCTGATCGAGGCCTTGCTGGTGCTGGCCATCGTGCTGTTGGCGGTGCCGTTGTTCGGATTGGATGCCGGCACGGCGGCCGGCTTGGCGGCGGGGGCGGCGACCGAATCGGCGGTGGTCGGCACGGCCGCCGAGGCCCTCAAGCACCTGGGCCTGGCCGAGGCCGAGGTGCGGCGCATGGAGGCCAACATCGCCACGGCCTACACGCTGACCTATCTGATAGGCCTGATCAGCATCGTGTTCTTCACCAGCCAGGTGGCGCCAGCCCTGTTGCGCATCAACTTGCGCCAGGCGTGCAAGGCGCTCGAGGAGAAGCTGGGCGCGGTGGCGGGGGAGGCCGGCGAGAGCCTGACGCCGACTCTGCCGCGACTGGTGGGACGCTCGCATGTGGTCAAGGATGCCGACGGCTGGAGCGTGGCCGAGGTCGAAGCGGCGCTGGGCGGCCGCACGGCCATCAGCCGCGTGTTGCGCAACGGCGCGGCGATCGAGCCGGCCACCGCGGACCGGCTCGCCACCGGCGATATCGTGGTGGTGCTGGGGCCGCGCCGCTTCGTGTTGCGGGCGGGGGCGGTGATCGGTCCGGAAATCCAGTTGCCCGAAGCCCACGCGGACGACCTGCAATTGACCGAGCTGCAAGTCATCGTCAGCAAGAAGGCCGTCAATGGTCGCACTGTGGGGGAACTGGCCCAGCGACCAGGCGCCAGGCGCGCGCGCGGGGTGTTCCTGCAATCGATCCGGCGGTCGGGGCACATGCTGCCCGTCATGCCCTCCACGGTGGTGCAGTATGGCGACCTGGTGACGCTGGTCGGCGCCGAACCCGAGCTGTCGCAGGCCGGGGCGGCGCTAGGCAATGAACTACGGCGCAGCGGCGTCACCGATCTGGTATTTCTGGCGTTCGGCATCCTGGTCGGATTGGTGATTGGCAGCCTCGGCGCGCGCCTGTGGGGCATTCCGGTTTCGCTCGGCAGCGGCGGCGGTGCGCTGGTCAGCGGCCTGGTGTGTGGCTGGATCAACGCCAAGCGTCCGGCACTAGGGCACATGCCGGACCAGGCGGTGCAATTGCTCAAGGACCTGGGCCTGGCCGTGTTCGTTGCCAGCGTCGGCTTGTCCGCCGGGTCGGAAGCCGTGTCCCTGATAAAGCAGCATGGCGCCGTGTTGCCGCTGATCGGCCTGCTGGTGTCCCTGGGGCCGGCCAGCCTGTCGCTGTGGGTCGGCCACAAATTGCTCAAGATCGAGGGGCCGCTGCTGGTGGGCGCCATCGCGGGCCAGCACGTCAGCACACCGGCCATCAGCGCCATCCTGGGCGCCAGCGGCAGCGCGGTGCCGCTGCTGGGCTACACGGTGACCTACGCCATCGCCAACGTGCTGCTGCCGGTGCTGGGGCCGGTCATCGTATCGCTGGCGCATCACCTCGGGGGGTGAGGCCGGCGGGGCGCATCGCCCCATGACGCGGAGCGAGGGTTTAACATAGGCTAGGGAAACTACCGAGACCGCCATCGACCGCGCCACGCGTGTCGCCCAAGGCGGCATCCCATCGCACCCCGCCGCCCCCGCCGTCACGGGAGCAGGCTCCTGGAGACAAGATGCCCTACCTTACCCCGCTGAAGGATTTCCGCTTCGCGCTGAACGAACTGGCCGGCCTGGACGACGTCCTTAAACTGCCTGGCTTCGAAGAGGTGACGCCCGACCTGGTGGACGCCATCCTGGAAGAGAATGGCCGTTTCGTCGAGCAGGCGATCGCGCCGTTGAATGTGCCGGGCGACACCCGGCCGCCGGTCTGGAGCGATGGCCGCGTGACCACCACGCCAGGTTACGCGCAGGGCTTCAAGGATTACGCCGCCGGTGGCTGGCAGGGCCTGCAGCATCCACAGGCCTGGGGCGGGCAGGGCCTGCCCAAGCTGGTCGCGGCTGCGCCCGGCGAGAACATCCAGGCCGCGAGCCTGGCGTTTTCGCTATGCCCGATGCTGACCGATGGCGTGATCGAGGCCATCCTGACGGTGGGTTCGGAGGCGCAGCGCAAGACGTTCATCCCCAACCTGATCGGCGGAAAATGGACCGGCACCATGAACCTGACCGAGCCGCAGGCCGGATCGGATCTGGCCCAGGTCGCGACCCGCGCCGTGCGCCAGGAGGACGGCACCTATCGCCTGTCGGGCCAGAAGATCTTCATCACCTACGGCGAGCACGACCTGGCCGAGAACATCATCCACCTGGTGCTGGCGCGCACCCCGGATGCGCCCCCAGGGGTCAAGGGGATCTCGCTGTTCATCGTGCCGAAGTTCCTGGTCGGCGCCGACGGCGCTCCGGGGCCGCGCAACGACGTCTGGTGCGCCTCGCTGGAACACAAGCTCGGCATCCACGGCAGCCCGACCGCGGTGTTGCTGTACGGCTCGGGCAAGGGCGAGGTGGGCGATGGCGCGGTCGGCTATCTGGTGGGCGAACTGAACCGCGGCCTGGAATACATGTTCATCATGATGAACGCGGCGCGCTTTTCGGTCGGGCAGCAGGGCATCGGCGTATCCGAGCGTGCCTATCAGCATGCATTGGCCTATGCGCGTGAACGGGTCCAGGGCAGGGCGGTGGAAGGCTCGGCCGCGCCGGTCGCGATCGCGCGTCACCCGGATGTGCAGCGCATGCTGCTGACCATGAAGGCGTTGACCGAGGCGGCGCGCGCGGTGTCCTATGTGACGGCGGCAGCGCATGACAAGGGCGCGCATCATCCCGACCCCGAACAGCGCGCCCGCAACCGCGCCTTCTACGAATACATGGTGCCGATCGTCAAGGGCTTCTCGACCGAATCGGCGGTGGAAGTGGCCTCGCTTGGCATCCAGGTGCATGGCGGCATGGGCTACATCGAGGAGACCGGCGCGGCGCAGTATTACCGCGACGCCCGCATCCTGCCGATCTACGAGGGCACCACCGCGATCCAGGCCAACGATCTGGTCAGCCGCAAGACCCAGCGCGATGGCGGCGCCACCGCCTATGCCGCCATTGCCGCCATGCGCGAGACGCTGCGGGCGGTCGAGGCCGAGTCCTCGCGCGCCGCGGCGTCCGACCGCGATGGCCTGCGCCTGTTGCGCGACAACCTCGACAGCGCGATCCAGGCCTACGAGGCCGGGGTGGAATTCATCCTGGAACAGGCGGCAGTGAACATCCGCGCGGTCTATTCCAGCAGCGTGCCCTACCTGATGCTGGCCGGCGTGGTGCATGGCGGCTGGCAGATGGCGCGCGCCGTGCTGGCGTGCCGCCGGCACCTGGCTGGGGGATCGACGGATCCGTTCCATCGCGAGAAGCTGGCGACCGGATTGTTCTATGCCGCCCACATCCTGCCGCGCGCCCTGGCCTTGTCGGTGGCGGTGCGCGCCGGGGTAGTGGCCGATGCCTGTGGCGCTGACGCGAATATTGCATAAGGTTATATATCTTGCGTATTTCCCCCGCAACAGGTTTGATGGAAGAATCGTTTGGGTGGGGGCACAGGCTGCCGCCGAAACGTTTTTCCAGCCGGTCGCCGGGCTAGGGCGGCCGGTCGATTCCGCAACCCGAATCCGCAAGCAGGAGACACCATGAGCCATCTACGCCTGGGCGACACCGCGCCCGATTTCGAACAGGAATCCTCCGTCGGCCCGATCCGTTTCCATGAGTATCTGGGCAATAGCTGGGGCGTGCTGTTTTCGCATCCGGCCGACTTCACGCCCGTGTGCACCACCGAGCTGGGCTACACCGCCAAGCTGGCCGACGAATTCGCCAAGCGCAATGTGAAGGTACTGGCATTGTCGGTGGACGGCGCCGATTCGCACAGCAAGTGGATCGAGGACATCAACGACACCCAGTCGACCAAGGTCAATTTCCCGATCCTGGCCGACAAGGACCGCAAGGTGTCCGAGCTGTACGACATGATCCACCCGAACGCCAACGCCACGCTGACGGTGCGCTCGGTCTTCATCATCGACCCTAACAAGAAAGTGCGCCTGATCATCACTTATCCGGCCAGCACCGGCCGCAACTTCAACGAGATCCTGCGCGTCATCGATTCGCTGCAGCTTACCGACAGCCACAGCGTGGCCACGCCGGTCAACTGGGAAGACGGCGACGACGTCATCATCGTGCCGTCGCTGCAGGACGAAGCGGTGATCAAGCAGAAGTTCCCGAAGGGCTACAAGGCGGTGCGTCCCTATCTGCGCATTACGCCCCAACCGAATAAGTAAATAAGAAATCCGTGCGCAAGGCGGTCCGCTCCGCCTTGCCGGATGGCGCCTGCAAAACGCCCGCAAAGCCGCGTATTCCCTGGGAATGCGCGGCTTTTTCACATGGGGCGGCGGCCGCGCTATATGCCTGGCGGCGATGAGCAATCAAAGAATGATTCGTTCCGTTCGGAACTGGCCGCCGGCACACTTGCTTCCACATAGCCAAACACGCGAAGGGAGCAAGGAATGTCTTTCAGGAAAGCCGGATGGTTGGCCGCCGTGGCCGCGGTGACGATGTCTCTGGCCGCCATCGCGCCGGCGCAGGCGCAGCAGAAGCAGACACTGTTGAACGTATCGTACGACCCGACGCGCGAGCTGTACCGTGCCATCGATGAGGCCTTCATCAAGCAATACAAGGAAAAGGCCGGCGTCGACCTGACCCTCCGCCAGTCGCACGGCGGCTCCGGCCGCCAGGCGCGTTCGGTCATCGACGGCCTGGAGGCCGACGTGGTAACGCTGGCGCTGGCCTACGACATCGACGCCATCGCCGACCGCGGCCTCTTGCCCACGAACTGGCAGGCGCGCCTGCCGCAGAACAGCTCGCCCTACACCTCGACCATCGTGTTCCTGGTGCGCAAGGGCAACCCCAAGCACATCAAGGACTGGGACGACCTGGTCAAGGACGGCGTGCAGGTGATCACGCCCAACCCCAAGACCTCGGGCGGCGCCCGCTGGAACTACCTGGCCGCCTGGGCCTACGCGCTGGAAAAGAACGGCGGCAGTGAAGCCAAGGCGCGCGCCTATGTCGGCGAGTTGCTCAAGCACGTGCCGGTGCTCGATACCGGCGCCCGCGGCGCCACCACCACCTTCGTCGAGCGCGGCGTGGGCGACGTGCTTTTGGCCTGGGAAAACGAAGCCTTCCTGGCTCAGGAGGAACTGGGTCCGGACAAGTTCGACATCGTGGTGCCGTCGCTGTCGATCCTGGCCGAGCCGCCCGTGGCCATCGTCGACAAGATCGTTGACAAGAAGGGCACTCGCGCCGCCGCCCAGGCCTACCTGGAATTCCTTTACACCCCGGCCGCCCAGGAAATCATCGCCAGGAACTACTACCGGCCGATCGACAAGACCGTGGCCGCCAGGTACGAAAGCAAGTTCCCCAAGGTCAAGCTGGTGAGCATCGACGACAAGATCTTCGGCGGCTGGCGCAAGGCGCAGAAGGACCACTTCAGCGACGGCGGCACCTTCGACCAGGTCTACCAGCCGCAGAAGAAGTAAGCGGACAACCAGCGGACCATGGCCATGACTTCAGCCTCGATTCCGGCGGCAACGGACGCGCGAGCGCGTTTTGCCGTCCGGCGCAACCGTCCGGGCGTGCTGCCCGGCTTCGGCATTTCGATGGGCTACGCGCTGCTGTACCTGAGCGTGCTCGTGTTGATTCCCCTGGCGGCGCTGCCGATCAAGAGCGCGTCGCTGGGCTGGCAGGGCTTCTGGGACGCGGTGACGGCGCCACGCGTGCTGGCGTCCTATCAGCTTACCTTCGGCGCCTCGTTGCTGGCGGCGCTGGTGAACCTGGTGTTCGGCACCATCGTGGCCTGGGTGCTGGTGCGCTACCGCTTTCCCGGCAAGAAGATCCTGGACGCGCTGGTGGACCTGCCATTCGCGCTGCCCACCGCCGTGGCCGGCATCGCGCTGACCGCGCTGTACGCCGAAAAGGGCTGGCTGGGCGCGCCGCTGGCCAACTGGTTCGGCCTGAAGGTGGCATTCACGCCGCTGGGCATCGTGATCGCGCTGATCTTCATCGGCGTGCCATTCGTGGTGCGCACGGTGCAGCCGGTGCTGGAAGACATCGAGCGCGAAATCGAGGAGGCTGCCGCCAGCCTTGGCGCCGATCGTTGGCAGACCATCCTCCGCGTGCTGTTGCCGACCCTGTTGCCCGCGCTGATGACCGGCTTTGCGCTGGCGTTCGCCCGCGCCGTCGGGGAGTACGGCTCGGTGGTGTTCATCGCCGGCAACATGCCGATGGTGTCCGAGATCACGCCGCTGCTGATCATCGCCAAGCTGGAGCAGTTCGACTATGCAGGCGCCGCGGCCATCGCCACGGTGATGCTGGGGCTGTCGTTCGTGCTGCTGCTCGTCATCAATCTGCTGCAGGGCTGGCAGGCCCGTCGCGGCCTCGGGAGACAGGCATGAGCGCCACCGACCGTCCGGCTCACCTGACCGAGCCGCGCTGGGTACGCGGCATCCTGCTGTTCCTGGCGTTGGGCTTTCTGGCGCTGTTCCTGCTGGTGCCGCTGGCGGCGGTGTTCGCCGAAGCCTTGCGCAAGGGCTGGCAACTGTACCTGGCGGCCATCGTCGAGTCCGACGCGCTGGCCGCGATCCGGCTGACGCTGCTGGTGGCGGCGATCGCGCTGCCGGTGAACCTGGTTTTCGGCGTGGCCGCGGCCTGGGCCATCACCAAGTTCCAGTTCCGCGGCAAGCAGTTCCTGATCACGCTGATCGATCTGCCGTTCTCGGTGTCGCCGGTGGTGGCCGGTCTGGTGTTCGTGCTGCTGTTCGGCTCCCAGGGCTGGTTCGGCGGCTGGCTGCAGGCGCACGACGTGAAGATCGTCTACGCCGTACCGGGCATCGTTCTGGCCTCGTTGTTCGTGACCTTTCCCTTCGTCGCGCGCGAGCTGATT
The DNA here is from genome assembly GCF_059761975.1 of Achromobacter sp. 46006. Lineage (NCBI taxonomy): Bacteria > Pseudomonadati > Pseudomonadota > Betaproteobacteria > Burkholderiales > Alcaligenaceae > Achromobacter > Achromobacter sp. 46006. The sequence goes on along the minus strand of NZ_JCBANN010000044.1, from coordinate 30,591 downwards.
CCGCTGATGCAGGCGCAGGGCAGCGAGGAAGAACAGGCCGCGCTGACGCTGGGCGCGAACGGCTGGCAGATCTTCTGGCGGGTGACGCTGCCGAACATCAAGTGGGGCCTGCTGTACGGCGCCATCCTGTGCAATGCGCGCGCCATGGGCGAGTTCGGCGCGGTGTCGGTGGTGTCGGGCCAGATCCGCGGCCTGACCAACACCATGACCCTGCATGTGGAGATTCTCTACAACGAATACCAGTATTCGGCGGCATTCGCGGTGGCCTCGCTGTTGGCGCTGTTGGCGTTGGTGACGCTGGTGGCCAAGAACGTGGTCGAGTGGCGCAACGCGCGCTACCTGAAGGCGGCGGAGTTGCCGGTCGAGTATCCCGGGCCGGCGACGGCCATCAAGCCGGCCGTCGCCTGACGCGGCCGGCCAGACGGAGACAAGCATGAGTATCGAGGTTCGCAATCTATCCAAGCGCTTCGGCCAGTTCCGCGCGCTCAATGACGTATCGCTCCACATCGAGACGGGCGAACTGGTGGCGCTGCTGGGGCCTTCGGGCTGCGGCAAGACCACGCTGTTGCGCATCATCGCCGGGCTGGAATCGGCCGACACGGGCAGCGTGCTGTTCGCTGGCGAGGACGCCACCGCGGTCCACGTGCGCCAGCGTCAGGTCGGTTTCGTGTTCCAGCATTACGCGCTGTTCAAGCACATGACGGTGTTCGAGAACGTTGCCTTCGGCCTGCGCGTCAAGCACCGCTCGCAGCGGCCGCCGGAAGACCAGATCCGGCGCAAGGTGCATGACCTGCTGGGCCTGGTGCAGCTGGACTGGCTGGCGGATCGATATCCGGCGCAGCTTTCGGGCGGCCAGCGCCAGCGTATCGCCCTGGCGCGCGCGCTGGCGGTGGAACCGCGCGTGTTGCTGCTGGACGAGCCGTTCGGCGCGCTCGACGCCAAGGTGCGCAAGGAACTGCGGCGCTGGCTGCGTCGCCTGCACGACGAACTGAACGTGGCCAGCGTGTTCGTCACCCATGACCAGGAAGAGGCGCTGGAAGTGGCCGACCGCGTGGTGCTGATGAACGCCGGCAGGATCGAACAGGTCGGCACGCCGCGCGAGGTCTGGGAGGGGCCGGCCACGCCGTTCGTCTACGGCTTTCTGGGCGACGTCAATCAATTGCAGGGCGTGGCGAGCCGCGGGGTCTGGGAAGGCGCCGGGTTGTCGCTTCCGGCGCCCGAGCTGGTGCAGGCCGAGTCGCAACGCGCCACCGCCTACGTGCGACCGCACGAATTCGATATCGAACGCTATCACGCTGGCGGCGCCGGCATCGCGGTGCGCCTGTCGCATGCCTATCTGGCCGGCCCCAGCGCCTACCTGGAATTGGCCAGCCAGGATTCCGACGCCGTCATCGAGGCCGAGGTGCCCGAGCATCTCTATCGCGAACTGGCGCTGCGCGATGGCGACATCCTGCTGGCCCGCCCGCGCCGGGCGCGCGTCTTCGCGGTGCAAGCATGACGGCCGCCGATCTCGCCGCCGGCCTGGCGCCGGCCCTTGCGGTTCGCTGGCACGAACTGATCGCGCGGCTGGCGGACGCGCGCCAGCGCTATCCCGACGCGGCGCTGGCCTCTTCGCTGGCGGCCGAGGACATGGTGCTGACGCACGCCATCTACAGCGCCGGCCTGGACCTGGAGGTCTTCACGCTGGACACCGGCCGGCTGCACGCGGAAACGCTGGGCGTGCTGGACGCGGTGCGCGAACGCTACGGACGCGAGATCACCGTGTATCGACCCGAGTCCGGGGCGGTCGAGCGCCATGTGGCCGAGCACGGCGCCTACGCCTTCTACGAGAGCGTCGAGCTGCGCAAGGCCTGTTGCCAGATCCGCAAGGTCGAGCCGCTCAAGCGCGCGCTGGCCGGACGCGGCGCCTGGATCACCGGGCAGCGGCGCGCGCAATCGACCACGCGCGGTGAACTGCACCTGGAAGAGGACGACGCCACCTTCGGCCTCTACAAGTTCAACCCGCTGGCCGAATGGAGCGAAGAGGATGTCTGGGGCGTGATCCGCGGCCAGGGCATTCCCTACAACCCGCTGCACGACCAGGGCTATCCGTCCATCGGCTGCGAGCCCTGTACCCGCGCCATCCGCCCGGGCGAAGACCTGCGGGCCGGGCGCTGGTGGTGGGAGTCGTCGGACTCCAAGGAATGCGGCCTGCACGCAGGCAACCGGGTCATCGGCATCGTCGCGGAAACCACGCGCGCCTGACTCCCGTCACGTATCAAGAATTCGTTTTAGGGGAATACCTATGTCCGCAGTGATTCAACGCAGCCACCTGGACTGGCTGGAATCGGAAGCCATTTTCATCATGCGCGAGGTGGCGGCCGAGAGCGAGAAGCCCGTGCTGCTGTTCTCGGGCGGCAAAGATTCGGTGGTGCTGCTGCGCCTGGCCGAAAAGGCCTTCCGGCCGGGGCGCTTTCCGTTCCCGCTGATGCACATCGACACCGGCCACAATTTCGACGAGGTCATCGCCTTCCGCGACGCCCGCGCGGCCGAACTGGGCGAGACCCTGATCGTGCGCAGCGTGGAAGACTCGATCAAGCGCGGCAGCGTGGTGCTGCGGCGCGAGACCGACTCGCGCAACGCGGCGCAGGCCGTGACGCTGCTGGAGGCGATCGAGGAATTCGGCTTCGACGCCTGCATCGGCGGCGCCCGCCGCGACGAGGAAAAGGCGCGCGCCAAGGAGCGCATCTTCTCGTTCCGCGACGAGTTCGGCCAGTGGGACCCCAAGGCCCAGCGCCCGGAACTGTGGAACCTGTTCAACACCAAGGTGCACCGCGGCGAGAACATGCGGGTGTTCCCGATCTCCAACTGGACCGAGCTGGACGTCTGGCAGTACATCCAGCGTGAACGGCTGGCGCTGCCGTCGATCTACTTCAGTCACGAGCGCGAAGTGGTGCGGCGCAAGGGTCTGCTGGTGCCGGTCACGCGCCTGACGCCGCCGCAGGACGGCGACACCGTCGAGCGCCTGTCGGTGCGCTTTCGCACAGTGGGCGACATTTCCTGCACCTGCCCGGTGGCCTCGGATGCCGCCGACACTGCCGCCATCATCGCCGAGACAGCGGTGACCGATATCACCGAGCGCGGCGCCACGCGCATGGACGACCAGACTTCCGAGGCCTCGATGGAGCGCCGCAAGAAGGAAGGCTATTTCTGATCGCACGAGTGGCCGGCGCCTGGCCGGCCGACAGGGGACGCATATGAACGCAGTAAACGATTCTTTTCTTTCGGGCACCGACTCGGGCTTGCTGCGCCTGATTACCGCGGGTTCGGTGGACGACGGCAAATCGACGCTGATCGGCCGCCTGCTGTATGACAGCAAGGGCGTGTTCGCCGACCAGCTCGACGCCATCTCGCGCGCCAAGTACAAGCGCGTGGCCGAGGGCGGCATCGACTTCTCCCTGCTGACGGACGGCCTGGAGGCCGAGCGCGAGCAGGGCATCACCATCGATGTGGCCTACCGTTACTTCTCGACCCCGGCGCGCAAGTTCATCATCGCCGACGCGCCCGGCCACGAGCAGTACACCCGCAACATGGTCACCGGCGCCTCCACCGCCGACGTCGCCGTGATCCTGATCGACGCCACCCGCGCGGCCGACGGCAAGCTGCTGCCGCAGACCAAGCGCCACAGCACCATCGCGCGCCTGCTGGGCATCCGCCACATCGTGGTGGCAGTCAACAAGATGGACCTGGTGGATTGGGACCGGGCCGTGTTCACGCGCATCCGCGACGCCTATGCCGACCTGGCGGACAAGCTCGGCATCGCCCACTTCGACGCTCTGCCTTTGTCGGCGCTGAATGGCGACAACGTGGTGACGCTATCGGACAAGACACCGTGGTATGCGGGCCAGCCGTTGCTGACGCTGCTGGAATCGCTCGATCCGGCGGCCGACGGACGTGGCGGGCCGCTGCGCTTTCCGGTGCAATGGGTGGCGCGCCACGATGGCAGTCTGAAGGAGGATTTTCGCGGCTACGCCGGCCGCATCGCCAGCGGCGCGCTGCGTCCAGGCGATGAGATCGTGGTGCAGCCTTCGGGTGTGACCGCTCGCGTGCAGGAAGTGCGCCTGTTCGATCGCGCGCTGGACGTGGCGGTGGCGGGCGACTCGGTGACGCTGGTGCTGGACCGCGACGTCGACGTGTCGCGCGGCGACGTTATCGTGCACGCGGCCACGCCGGCGCAGGTCGCGCGCGAGTTCGAAGCGGAGCTCTGCTGGCTCGATGGGCAGGCGCTCAACCCCGCGCGCAAGTATCTGCTCAAGCATGGCACGCGGCTGACGTCGGCGAAGATCCGCGCTGTGCTCTCGCATCGCGACATCCACGAACTGCAGGAGGTGCAGAACCCCGAAGGCACGCTGCGCATGAACGACATCGGCCGCGTCGCGTTCAGCACGCGCGAGTCGCTGGCGGTCGATCGATATGCCGATGTGCCCGCCACCGGCGCCTTCATCCTGATAGACGAAGCCACGCATCAGACCGCGGCGGCGGGCATGTTCCGGTAAACCGCAAGCGGATCCGGGGCGGGCGTCGCCGGTGGCCGGCCCTGGGTTGTTGTTTTTTATCCAAATTCAATACTGGCGCGGCTCTCCAGGCGATATCGCAAGGTGAAATCGAATTCTCCGGACGCCGTCTTCGTCTTGCGGTAAAGTGGGACTGTCTTACGAAAAGGCTTTTGGTGCTTGTCAAAACCACTGTGTTTTTGTACAGTAGTTTTCATGGCACGCACCGATCATTCTTTTCCCGCCGGTTCTGGGTCCCCGGCTGCCGCCCCCGCCGCCTTGCGCGGTCGGGGTGCGGTTACTAATGTTCGGCATCGCTTCCAGAAAGACGACCGCGCGCAGGTCGACGATGGCTGGTCCGCCTCGGGCCTCCCGGCTGATTTCGTTGATTCTGTCCCCAATATTTCCCCCGATGATTCGTCCGGCCTGACCGATCTGGCCGCCGCTGGCGCTGCGCCCGCGGCCACCGTCATCCCCATCCTGCCCGACGTCCGCCGGGCGCCCGCCGCCCCCAAGACCACCGTCACGGCCGAAGAGGCCCGCAAGATCCTGTCGCGCAACGATTCGCCCGACATCCCCTTCGACGTGGCCGTCAATCCCTACCGGGGCTGCGAGCACGGCTGCGTCTATTGCTACGCCCGCCCGACCCACTCCTACCTGGGCTATTCCCCCGGCCTCGATTTCGAGACCCGGCTGGTGGCCAAGGCCAATGCGGTCGAGGCGCTGCGGGTGGAGATCAGCCGTCCCGGCTACAAGCCCTCGCCCATCAACATCGGCTCGGCCACCGACGCCTACCAGCCCATCGAGCGCGACTGGCGCCTGACGCGCGGCATGCTCGAGCTGATGCTCGAAACCCGCCACCCGGTCACCATCGTCACCAAGAACGCCCTGGTGGCCCGCGACCTCGATCTGCTGGCCGCGCTGGCCGAGCACAAGCTGGTGGTGGTCTACATGAGCATCACCACGCTGGACGCCGACATGGCCCGCACGCTCGAGCCGCGCGCCGCCGCCCCCTGGCGCCGCCTGGAAGCCGTGCGCAACCTGACCGCCGCCGGCGTGCCGGTCGGCGTGCTGGTGGCGCCCGTGATCCCGTTCATCAACGATGACGCCATGGAACATATCCTGCAGGAGTCCAAGGCGGCCGGCGCGCACTACGCCAGCTACACCGTCATCCGCCTGCCCTGGGAAGTCAAGACCCTGTTCGAGGACTGGCTCAACGCCCACTTCCCGGACCGCGCCCAGCGCGTGCTCCATCGCATCGAAGATTTGCGCAACGGCCGCCGCAACGATCCCAACTTCGGTTCGCGCATGCGCGGCACAGGCATCTGGGCCGACCTGCTGCGCCAGCGCTTCGCCGTGGCCATCCGCAAGCTTGGCCTGAACCGCCACCGGCTGGCGCTCGACTGCGACCGCTTCCAGCCGCCGGCGCCCGCCAGCTGGCCTGGCCCCATTCCTTCCGCTGCGTCCGGCGTGGCTGATATCCCCGTTTTCCCATCCCCGGTTGGCGTGCAAGCGTCTTCAGGGGTCCCTTTTTCCAGTGCCGTGCCCGTGGCCGGCGCGTACGGGCGCGGAGCGCGCCAGTTGCGCGCCATGGCCGCGGGGCAATTGTCGTTGTTCGACTGACCCGCGGCCCGTCCCCGGGTTGCCACCGCGGCGTGTCGCCACGGTTCCTGATTGCGCTAAAAGGAGTTCCCCATGAACACCGCTCAACTCTCCGTCCTGCCAGACGACCTGACCGCCGTCTCGTTGTCGCCGCTGCGTCGCGCCGCCCAGCGTGCCCGCGCCTTCGGTGCCCGCTTCACCGGGCTGCCCATGCCATGGACGGGCTTGCCGGCAGGCGGCGCCGGCAAGGGCGTGGCCACGAAACTGGCCTTGCCTGCCGGCCCCGGCGCGGATGCCCCCGCCGAGGTCGAGCCGCGCAAGCGCGAGCGCGAGCGCAGTGGCACCTTGCCGGGCAAGTGGCCGTTTCCGCCGGCCGCCGGGCCGGATACCGCCCCCGTCCGAGGCGCGCGTGAGCGCTGCCTGGGCAACGCCACGGTCGAACCCGTTTCGGATCAGGTCAGCGTGAAAAGCATGGTGCTGGATGTGGTGCTGGTACTGGCATGGGGAGCGATGATTCCCGCCCTCATGTGGTTGGGCGTGGCCGGCGGCTTCTGAGCCGGCCCGAGGCGTAAAGATTCAGGGCGGCGCCGCTGTCCGGGAGGCTCCCGGACGCATCGTGGCGCATCACGCCACCGCGCGCCAGGGAGCCGGTTCACGGTTCAGACCGAGCCCAGCAGCACCACGCCCGCCAGGATCGACAGGCAGCCCGCCAGACGGCCGGGGCCGACTTTCTCGCGCAGCAGGAACATGCCGGCCAAGGTGCCCAGCATCATCGACATTTCCCGCGCCGGGGCCACCAGGCTCAGCGGCGCGCCGTTGCGCAGGGCATACAGCACCAGGATGTAGCCCAGCGGCGACAGCAGGCCCACCGCCAGCGCCAGGTGCCAGTGGCCGCGCATCAGTTCCCACGCCTGGGCGCGGCGCTTCACCATGTGCGGCGTCATCATCGCGGTGCGGGTGACACAGGTGAACCAGTCGAACAGCACCGGGCTGATCAGCAGCACCTTGACGCCATAGGCGTCCACCACGGTGTAGGCGGCGATGAACAGGCCAATTACCATGCCCCAGCGCACACCTACCCAGGCCTGCGCGTTGCGGAAGATCGACAGACGCCCCTGGGTGGCGATCAACAGCACACCTATCACCACGCACAGCATGCCGGCGATGCCGGTCGCGGTGGCCGGTTCGCGCAGCAGCAGGAAGGCGCCGGTGGTCGAGAGCAGGGGACCCGTGCCGCGGGCGATCGGATACACCACCGACAGGTCCGCGACCTGATAGCCGCGTTGCAGGCACAGGCTGTAGCCCAGATGCAACAGGCTGGAGGTCAGGATCGCCCCGACCACGGGCCAGGTCCAGGTCATGCCGTCATGCAGCAGCACCCACACGACCCACGGCGCATATAGCACCGAGGCGCACAGGCCATAGGCGAAGACAAAGGGAGCGCCCACCATGGCCGCGCGTTTGGCAAGCAGATTCCACGTTGCGTGGGCCATCGCCGCCAGGACGACCAATAACAGGGACGAGTACGACATGGGGGGAACAGCGTCTTATGACGTGTTTGTTACAGAAACCGCTAGGGTACCGCAAACCTGCGGGCAGGGCGTCATGTTACGCGAGGCGGTGGTCAATTTTTGGTGTAGAATCATTGGTTTGCCAAATCTCATCCTCTGCTTGCGGTACATGGCCTGGCCTTTCTGGCAGGCGTGAACAATATCGAACGGCAAAGTTTTTTCAGTCCGCAAAGGCATGATGATCTAGGAGTTCTCAATGAACCTTATCGCTATCCTGGAACAGGAAGAGATTGCCCGTCTGACCGGCGGCCAAGCCAAGCCTGAATTTGCTCCTGGTGACACCGTCATCGTGAGCGTGAACGTCGTCGAAGGCACCCGCAAGCGCGTGCAGGCTTTCGAAGGCGTCGTGATCGCCAAGCGCAATCGCGGCCTGAACTCCGCGTTCACCGTGCGCAAGATTTCGTCGGGTGAAGCCGTGGAGCGTACGTTCCAGCTGTACTCGCCGCAAATCGCCGGCATCGAAGTCAAGCGCCGCGGCGACGTGCGCCGCGCCAAGCTGTACTACCTGCGCAACCGCTCGGGCAAGTCGGCGCGTATCAAGGAAAAGCTGGTCAGCAAGCAAGCCTCGGCGGCTTGATCGCTTATCGGCACACGGCCCCACCAGTGTCGGACGCACACGCCATCCCGCGTTTTCGTCCGGCACGGGTTTCCGGGTTAAAAAGGCACCTGCGAGGGTGCCTTTTTCTTTTTTGAAAAGCCGAATGTCTGATTCCTCGTCTTCTGCGCGGCCACGCCGGCCGCTCGTACGGCCCGGGTTCGATCCGGCATCGCAACCCTGGGTAGTCGCCAATGATTCGCTGGTGGCGGTGCCGGCCGGTCTGCTGACGCCCGACCAACTGCGCGGCACGCTCAGCCAGCCGTCCACCTGGACGCTGGAGCTGTCGCGCGACAACGACCTGCGCTACCCCGGACGCGAGGGCGCCCCCGTGCCCGCCGCCGTCCTGATTCCGCTGGTGACGCGCGCCGACGGGGTGCACATCATGCTGACCCAGCGCGCGGCGCACCTGCACGACCACGCGGGCCAGATCAGTTTTCCGGGCGGCCGCATCGAGACCAGCGATGCCACGCCCGTTGCCGCCGCGTTGCGCGAGGCCCAGGAAGAAACCGGACTGCCGGCCAACCATGTCGAGGTACTGGGCAGCATGCCGCCTTACCTGACCGCCACCGGCTTCTCGATCATTCCGGTGGTCTCGCTGGTGACGCCGGGCTTCCAGTTGGCCCCGGACGCGTTCGAAGTGGCCGAAGTATTCGAAGTGCCGCTGTCGTTCCTGATGGACCCGGCCAACCATCGCCTGTACGAGGCACGCTTGGAGGACGGGCGTGTGCGCCACTATTACGGCATGCCGTATGGCCGGCATTTCATCTGGGGCGCCACCGCGGGCATGCTGCGCAACCTTTACCACTTGCTGCGCAACGGCTTCGAGCCGCGTTAGGTCCGGGTAGGTTGGCGCATCGCCGGGCCGTCAGTCAGCCGCTTCAGCTACCTCGAGTCGATTGCCCGCCGGGGGTCGGGGCCCGGGCGCCGCGGCGCTGCCTGCCCGTCGACGGCGCCGCTCGAGCGGGCCGCGCCGGGACGCTGCCAACCGGCGGCTCAATACCGCTGTTGTCCCGCCAGGTTCTCGTCCAGGATGCGCAGGTACAGTGCGTAGCGGGCCGGGTCGATCGCACCGGCTTCCAGCGCCGCGACCACGCCGCAACCCGGTTCTTGGCGATGGGTACAGTTGTAGAAGCGGCAGGATTCGATCGGCGTGGCGAACTCCGGGAAGCCGCGAATGATGTCTTCGCGGCTCAGGTGCTGCAGGCCGAAGGCCTGGAATCCGGGGGAATCGATCAGGTCGCCGCCCGGCGCGGGCAGGTGATAAAGGCGGGTGCTGGTGGTGGTGTGCTTGCCCATGTCCAGCGCTGTCGAGTGCTCGCGGGTGGGCGCGGCGGCGTCCGGCACCAGCGCGTTCAGCAGGGTGGACTTGCCCATGCCGCTTTGCCCCAGCAGCAGGTTGGTGCGGCCGGCCAGGCGCGGCGCCAGCAGCGTGTGGACCTTTTCGGGTTCGAGCGCGCTCAGTTCGATGATGTCCACGCCCAGCGCGGCGATCGGCGCCAGGCGCGCGCGGGCGGCGGGCAGCGCGTCGACGATGTCGGTCTTGTTCAGGATGATCAGCGGGGCGATGCCGGCGCTCCAGGCGCCGGCCAGCGCGCGGCCGGTGAGGTCGTCGGAGAAGGTCGGCTGCACCGCGATCACGATCAGCAGTTGGTCGACGTTGGAGGCGAACTGCTTGGAGCGCATTTCGTCGGAGCGGTACAGCAAGTTGCGGCGCGGCAGGATGGCGTCGATGGCGCCCTCGTCCTGGCCCTGCGGCGTGATGCGGACGCGGTCGCCGACGGCGGCGCCGGCTTTCTTGCCGCGCGGGAAGCATTTGCGCAGGCTGCCATCGGCCAGCTCGACGGTGTAGTGGCGGCCGTGCGCCGCGATGATGCGGCCTTCGTTGGCGGCGTTGGCTGGCGCGCTGCCTTGGGGCGCGTCCTGGAAGGCGGCCTTGTTGCGGTCGTTGCTGCTCATGCCGCGGGTGCCGTCAGGTGGCGGATGCGCACGGCGGCGGGCGGATGGCTGTCGTAGAAGGCGGAGTGCACGGGATCGGGCGTCAGGGTGGCGGCGTTGTCGTCGTAGAGCTTGACCAGGGCGGAGACCAGGCGGTCCGGCGAACTCTGCTCGGCCGCGTAGCGGTCGGCCTCGAACTCGTCGCGGCGCGAGTACCAACTGGCCAGCGGCGTGAAGACGAAGGTGAATACGGGAATGACCAGGAAGAACAGCAGCAGCGCCATGGCGTCGTTGCGGCCGCCCAATTGGGGCAGCACGCCCAGACCGACGTAGAACCAGGGTTGCTGTGCGACCCAGCCCAGGATGGCGAAAAAGCCCAGCGCGGCGGCGAAGCTAAAGAGAATGCGCTTGATGATGTGGCGCTTGGCGAAGTGGCCGAGCTCGTGCGCCAGCACGGCCTCGATCTCGTCGGCGTTCAGGCGCGCCAGCAGGGTGTCGAAGAACACGATGCGGCGCGAGCGGCCGAAGCCGGTGAAATAGGCGTTGCCGTGGGCCGACCGGCGCGAGCCGTCCATTACGAACAGGCCATTGAGCGCAAAGCCGCAACGTTGCGCCAGCCGCTGGATGCGCCCGGCCAGTTCCGGGTCGGACAGCGGCGTGAACTTGTTGAACAGCGGCGCGATGAACATCGGATAGACGATGAGCAGGGCCAGGTTGAAACCCGTCCACAATGCCCAGGCCCAGATCCACCAGTATTGACCCGCGCTGCCCATCAGCCACAACACGGCGGCGGCCAGCGGCAGGCCGAGCGCGGCTGCCACCAGCAGCCCTTTCACCGCGTCGGAGATGAAAAGCTCGGGTGTCATGCGGTTGAAACCGAAACGCGCTTCCAGCTTGAACTGGCGCCAGAGCGTGAAGGGCAGGCCCAGCAGGCCCAGCAGCAGCGCCACCGCCACCAGCAGCAGCATCTGCCGTAGGAAATCATTGCTGGTAAGCTGGCCCACCATCAGGTCGATGGCCTGCAATCCGCCCAGCAGCGTCAGGCCGATCAGCAGAATGGCGTCGTAGGTGCGTTCGAACATGCCAAGCCTGACCCGGGCCACCGTATAGTCGGCCGCGCGCTGGTGGCTGGCCAGGCCGATACGATGGGAGAATTCCGGCGGCACCTGGTCGCGATGGCGCGCCACGTGGCGGATCTGGCGGCTGGCCAGCCACATGCGCACGGCGATATCGGTCAGCAGGAAGGCAACGAACAGCAGTGTGAACATGGGCGACGCGGCTGGCTCAAAAAGGGATGTGCGAAAATCGGTTGTTTGAAAATCGCGAGTTTTATAGGCAAATTATATGGCTGTGAACGAAAACCGCCTGGTCTGGCTGGACATGGAAATGACCGGCCTGGACCCTGAAAAAGAACGCATCATCGAGGTTGCCGTGGTGGTCACCGAGCCGGACCTGACCGTGGTCGCCGAAGGCCCCGTGCTGGTTGTGCACCAGCCCGACAGCCTGCTCGAGGCCATGGATAGCTGGAACAAGTCCACCCACGGCAAAAGCGGCCTGATCGACAAGGTCCGCGCCTCCACAATCTCCGAAGCGCAGGCAGAGGATACGCTGTTGGCGTTTCTTGCGCAGCACGTGCCTGCGGGCAAGTCGCCGCTGTGCGGCAACACCATCAGCCAGGACCGTCGCTTCATGTTCGCTTACATGCCGCGCCTGGAGCAGTTCTTCCATTACCGCAACCTGGATGTCAGCACGCTCAAGGAACTGGCGCGCCGCTGGGCGCCGGCCGTGTACAAGGGCTTCGAGAAGAAGAGCCGCCACGAAGCGCTGGCCGACATCTACGAGTCGATCGACGAACTGAAGTACTACCGCGAACACTTCCTGAAGGTGTAAGCCGCCCACGGGCGGCAGCCTGCGAGCCGCCATGTCTCCGTCCTATCCCGTTGCCGTCATTCGCGCCGCCGAACTCGAGGCCCTGGCCCGGGGGCGGCGGCTCATGCCGCTGGCCGGCGCGGCCGCGGCGCGTTTCGTCGCGGCCCGGTTCGCGCCGGGAACCAGGGTGCTGGCGCTGGCTGGTCCGGGCAACAATGGCGGCGATGCCCTGGTGGCGGCAACCCGTCTGCGTGAAGCGGGGTACGACGTGCAGGTTGTACTTCCCTCGGGCGCGCAATCCCTGCCTGCCGACGCTGCGCTGGCCTACGCCGGCTGGATCGCGGCGGGTGGCGCCATCTGCCGAGATTTGACGCTGGATGCGGTGCCGGCGCTGGTCATCGACGGTCTGTTCGGCATCGGCCTGAACCGTCCCCTGGAGCCGGCGTGGCAGGCTTTGGTGGACCGCGTCAACGCCTGGAACGTGCCAGTGCTGGCGCTGGACGTGCCCAGCGGCATCGATGCCGACAGCGGCGAAGCCCTGGGCCGGCCGATCCGGGCGCGTTGGACGCTGTCCTTCATTGGCCGGGCAAGGGGGCTGGCGAAGGCGGGCGCGGATGTCGTCGGTGAGTCCTGCCTGGAGACGCTGGGCGTGACCCTGCCGCAGGCCTGCCAAGGGTTCTGACCCCTGAGGGCGCGTGTTTTGCTGTCCTGATACGCTGCGCGAGGCGATGGCCCGCGCCGATGGGCGGATTGTGCCGCGCTTCAGGCCGGCCGCCCGCCGAAACGCGTGGCGATGTCGGCGGCCAAGGGCGTATAGCGTTCATTGTCGCGGCCGGCCAGGGTGTTCAGATGTGCTTCCGAGGCGTCGAACACCTGCCAATAGATGCGGCCACAGATGTCGCGGGCGGCATGGCCCGGCCAATTGTCCGGCAGCATCGGCCCGGGCAGTTGCGGATCGTGCAGCACGATCCGACGCCAATTGTGCAGCAGCAGGACACGCGCGATGAAGGCGTCGGCTGGCGACGGTGGCGTGTCCAGTAGTTTTTCCAAAGGTCCGAAATTGCGGCTGAATTGCCGGTATTGTTCGGCCACGTCGTCCAGGTTCCAGCATTGCGCGGCCAGGCTGGCTATCGGCAGGCCGCCGGCGCCGGCCAGATCGCGCGCCGACAGCACCAGCGCCTTGTCCGGAATCCCCAGCTTCTCCAGGATGTCATGCGCCGCCCGGGCTTCGGTGTGCGGATGGGCGAACAGCCCGGGCGCGATCATGCCGAATCCTTCCCAGACCAGTTCGCGGCGCAACTCGGCTCGCTCGGCCAGTCCGTTGCCCGTGCGCGGCAGCGCCACCAGCGTCCATTCCCCGTTCCATTCCTGTGGCGCGCCCTCGTAGATGCGCTGCGAGGCGTGCGCCGTGTGACGCTGGCCTTGCTCGGAAATCAGGTAGAGGCTGCGGCGGCCATGGCGCTCGGATTGCAGCCAGTTCTGGGCCACCAGCCGGAACACGCTGGTACGCAACAGGCGCTCGTTGATACCCAACGGCGCCAACAGCTCGATCAGGTCGCCCAGCCAGATGGCGCCGCCATGGGGAGCCAGGGCGTCGCCCAGCAGGCTGACGCACAGCGATTTTGCGCGCGGAGGATCGCTCTTGATCAGGCGTGACAGGTAACGGTCCAGGGGCGACTGAGGGTTTGCCATAAGGGGGGCCGCAAGCGGCCGATATCGGGATCCTGGATATGATACATAAATCCAATGTGATACAGATTTGAGTTTGACAATGGATTTTTTGTATTAAATAATCCGACCATGACATGACGGCCCTGCGCGGCGTTTGCTTTGCGCTATCGCAAACCGTCTCAAGGAGACAGACATGTACGCTCAACTCGTCGAAACCGGCGTCAAGCAGGTCAAGACCGCGGACCAGCTCGAAGGCCGCGAACAGACGTTCCAGCGCCGCATCGACGAAGGCGTGCGGATCGAGGCCAAGGACTGGATGCCCGAGGCCTACCGCAAGACCCTGGTGCGGCAGATCTCGCAGCACGCCCACTCCGAAATCGTCGGCATGCTGCCGGAAGGCAACTGGATCACCCGCGCGCCGTCGCTCAAGCGCAAGGCCATCCTGCTGGCCAAGGTGCAGGACGAAGCCGGCCACGGCCTCTACCTGTACAGCGCCGCCGAGACCCTGGGCGTGTCGCGCGACGACCTGATCGACGACCTGCACGCCGGCCGTGCCAAGTACTCCAGCATCTTCAATTACCCCACGCTCAGTTGGGCCGACATCGGCATGATCGGCTGGCTGGTCGACGGCTCGGCCATCATCAACCAGATTCCGCTGTGCCGCTGCTCCTATGGCCCCTACGCCCGCGCCATGGTGCGGGTCTGTAAGGAGGAGTCCTTCCACCAGCGCCAGGGCTACGACCTGCTGATGCAGATGTGCCTGCACGGCACGCCCGAACAGAAGGCCATGGTGCAGGACTCGTTGAACCGCTGGTGGTGGCCGGCGCTGATGATGTTCGGCCCCTCGGACGCCGACTCGCCCAACAGCGCCCAGTCCATGGCCTGGAAGATCAAGCTGTTCTCCAACGACGAACTGCGCCAGAAGATGGTCGACCAGACCGTGCCGCAGGCCGAATACCTGGGCCTGACCATTCCCGATCCCGACCTGAAGTGGAACGCCGAGCGCGGCCACTATGATTTCGGCGAAATCGACTGGGCCGAGTTCTATGCCGTACTCAAGGGCAATGGTCCGTGCAACCGCGAGCGCCTGGCGGCACGCGTCAAGGCGCACGAAGACGGCGCCTGGGTGCGCGACGCGCTGGTCGCCTACGCCGACAAGCAGGCCGAGCGCAAGGCGGCCTGAGCCTGGCCGGGCGGCGCCCGGCCTTCCAACTCCTTACTCATCCATTACCCGGGGCGGCACGCGCGCCCGGCATCCGAGGATATCCATCATGAGCAAAGACTGGCCTCTGTGGGAAGTGTTCATCCGCAGCCAGCACGGCCTGGCGCACAAGCACGTCGGCAGCCTGCACGCGCCCGACGCCGAAATGGCGATCAACCACGCCCGCGACGTCTACACCCGCCGCAACGAAGGCCTGAGCATCTGGGTGGTGCGGGCTTCCGACATTTCCGCCAGCAGCCCGGGCGACAAGGATCCCTTGTTCGAGCCGGCCAACAGCAAGGTCTACCGGCATCCCACGTTCTTTCCGATGCCTGAAGAAATCAAGCACATGTAAGGCGGTGGGGGAGACATGGACAAGACTTTCTTCGAATATCTGCTGCGCCTGGGCGACACCACGCTGATCCTGTCGCAACGCCTGGGCGCCTGGACCGGCCACGGCCCGATCCTGGAAGAGGACCTGGCGCTGACCAACACCGCGCTCGACCTGCTGGGCCAGGCCCGCATGTGGCTGACGCTGGCCGGCGAGGTCGAAGGCGCTGGCCGCGACGAAGACGCGCTGGCCTATCTGCGCGATGCCCATCAGTTCCACAATGCGCTGCTGGTCGAGCGGCCCAACGGCAACTACGCCGACACCATGGCGCGCCAGTTCCTGTTCGACGTCTGGCACTACTTCCTCTTGCAGCGCCTGGCGCAATCGTCCGACGAGCGCGTGGCCGGCATCGCCGCCAAGTCGCTCAAGGAAGTGACCTACCACGTGCGCCGTTCGTCGGACATGGTGGTGCGCCTGGGTGATGGCACCGAGACCAGCCACGCCAGGATGCAGGCGGCGATCGACGACGCCTGGCGCTTCACCGGCGAGCTGTTCACCGACGACGCGATCGACCAGGACCTGGCGGCGCGCGGCATCGGCTGTGAGCTGGCCGCGCTGCGCGCGCCCTGGGAACAGCACGTGCGGGAAGTGCTGGCCGAAGCCACGCTGACCATGCCCGATGCCACCGCCGCCGATCATCCGGCCCACCGTGGCGGGCGCCAGGGCAAGCACACCGAGGAGCTGGGCTACGTCCTGGCTGAAATGCAGTACCTGCCGCGCGCCTATCCGGGAGCCAAGTGGTGAACGCCATCGCGCCCGTGTCCATCGAGCAGGTCTACGCCTGGCTGCAGGAGGTCCCCGATCCGGAGATCCCCGTGCTGTCGGTGGTGGACCTGGGCGTGGTGCGGGACGTGTCGTTCGACGCCGACGCCTGCGTCGTCGTCATCACGCCGACCTACTCGGGCTGCCCCGCGATGCGCGAGATCACCGAGGACATCCGCCAGGTGCTGGCGCGCCACGGCATCGGCGAGGTGCGCGTCGAGACGCGCCTGTCGCCCGCCTGGACCACCGACTGGATGAGCGAGAAGGGCCGCGCCGCGCTCAAGGACTACGGCATCGCCGCGCCCGCGCAGCAGGCCATCGACATCTCCGGCATCAGCCGGCGCAATGCCGGGCCCGCCATCGAGTGCCCGCGCTGCGGTTCGCGTGATACGCGCCTGGTCAGCAATTTTGGATCGACCTCGTGCAAGGCGCTGTACCGCTGCGTCAGCTGCCGCGAGCCGTTCGATTATTTCAAGACTCACTGAGAGTGGTTTCGAGAATGAGCCCGAATCAATTCCACCCCCTGAAAGTGGCCTCGGTGGCGCGCAACACGCGCGACGCGGTGGTCGTGACGTTCGACCTGCCCGACACGCTGGCCGACGAGTTCGCCTTCCTGCCGGGCCAATATCTGACGCTGCGCACGCAGCTCAACGGCGAGGAGCTGCGCCGATCCTATTCGATCTGTTCGGCGCCGCGCGACAAGCTGCTGCGCGTGGCGATCAAGAAGGTCGACGAGGGCGTCTTCTCGAGCTGGGCCAACCACGAGCTGCAGCCCGGTCAGACGCTGGAAGTGATGGCGCCGGCCGGCAACTTCACCGTCGACTTCGCGCCTGAAAACCAGCGCCACTATGTTGCCTTCGCCGTCGGCAGCGGCATCACTCCGGTGTTCTCGCTGGTCAAGACCGCGCTGTCGACGGAGCCGAACAGCAAGTTCACGCTGTTCTTCGGCAACCGCGCCTCGTCGGCGGTGCTGTTCCGCGAAGAGATCGAGGACCTGAAGAACCTGTACATGGACCGCTTCTCGCTGGTCTACGTCATGAGCCGCGAAACCCAGGACATCGAGCTGTTCAACGGCCGCCTGGATGGCGACAAGGTCGACCAGCTGATGTCGGCCTGGATGAGCCCCGAGGATATCGACTACGCTTTTGTCTGCGGTCCGCAGACCATGACCGAGAGCGTGGTCGAGCGGCTGCAGGCCCGCGGCATCCCGAAGGCGAACATCAAGTTCGAACTGTTCGGCGCCCCGAAGGGGCCGCGCGCGTTGCGCACGGGGCAGGACGCCCGCCAGGCGCCCGGCAAGGGCCAGTGCGAGGTGACCGTGGTGCAGGACGGCCATAGCCGCAAGTTCGTGATCGACAAGAACAAAGACAGCGTGCTGGATTCGGCGCTGGCGCAGGGTATCGAGCTGCCGTATTCGTGCAAGGGCGGGGTGTGTTCCACCTGCCGCTGCAAGGTGGTCGAGGGCGAAGTGGACATGGATGCCAACTTCGCCCTGGAAGACTACGAAGTGGCGCGAGGCTTTATTCTGAGCTGCCAGAGCTTTCCGGTCAGCGACCGCCTGTTGATCGACTTCGACCAGGAAACCTGACCCGGCGCGCGCCAGTCATACCCCTATTCCATTTGGAGAGACGCAGTGTCCCAGAAATTCTTCGAACGCCATCAGCCCCTGCTGGAACAAGCCCTGGCCGCCGCCGCGCTGCGCGGCTACTGGAGCCCGTTCGCCGAGTCGCCCAGCCCCCGCAACTATGGCGAGACCGCCAATGACGACGGCCGCGCCGCCTTCGAGGCGCTGCGCGGCAAGCCGTTCCCGCTGAATCTGCACGATGCCGACGGCACCGTCGGCGGCGAGAAGTCGCCCTTCGGCTTCGACCTGGGCATCACCTATCCGCACGTGCCGGCCGCCAAGCTGGTGGCCGCGTCCAAGCGCGCGCTGCAGGACTGGCGCCGCGCCGGCCCGCAGGCCTGGGTGGGCGTGTCGCTGGAAATCCTGGCGCGGCTGAACAAGCTGAGCTTCGAGATGGCCTACGCCGTGCAGCACACCACCGGCCAGGGCTTCATGATGGCCTTCCAGGCCGGCGGCCCGCACGCGCAGGACCGCGGCTTCGAGGCCGTGGCCTACGCCTGGCAGGAAATGTCGCGCATCCCCGGCGTCGCCATCTGGGAAAAGCCGCAGGGCAAGAACGATCCCATCCGCATGGAGAAGCACTTCACCGTGGTGCCGCGCGGCGTGGCGCTGGTGATCGGCTGCTCGACCTTCCCGACCTGGAACGGCTACCCCGGCCTGTTCGCCAGTCTGGCCACGGGCAACACTGTGATCGTCAAGCCGCACCCCGGCGCGATCCTGCCGCTGGCGCTGACCGTCAAGGTGGCGCGCGAAGTGCTGCAGGAAGCCGGCTTCGATCCGGACGTGGTGCTGCTGGCCGCGCACACGGCCGAGGAAGACACCGCGCGCCAATTGGCGCTGGATCCCGCGGTCAAGATCATCGATTTCACCGGCAGCACCGCCAACGGCGACTGGCTGGAGAACAATGCCCGCCAGGCGCTGGTCTACACCGAGAAGGCCGGCGTAAACCAGGTCATCATCGATTCGGCCGCCGACCTGAAGGGCGTAGCGCGCAACCTGGCGTTCTCGCTGGCCCTGTATTCCGGCCAGATGTGCACGGCGCCGCAGAACATCTATGTGCCGCGCGACGGCATCCAGACGCCGGAAGGGCGGATCAGCTTCGATGAGGTCGCCGCTGCCCTGGGCGCCGCGGTCGACAAGCTTGGCGCCGACGCCGCCAAGGCCGTCGAGCTGACCGGCGCGATCCAGAACGAAGGCATCGTCGAACGCATCGAGAAGGCCCGCGCGCTGGGCCTGCCGGTGGTGGCCGACAGCAAGACGCTGACGCATCCGCAGTTCGAGAATGCCCGCGTGCGCACGCCGCTGCTGCTGCGCGCCGAGGCCGGCAACCCCGCCATCAGCCAGGAATGGTTCGGCCCGATCGCCTTCGTGGTCGCCACCGATTCCACCGCGCACAGCATCCAGATCGCGCGCGACAGCGTGATCGAGCACGGCGCGCTGTCGCTGTCGGCCTACACCACCAGCAACGAGGTGGCCGAGCAAGTGCAGGACGCGGCGGAAGAGTCCGGCGTGTCGCTGTCGCTGAACCTGACCGGCGCGGTGTTCGTCAACCAGACCGCGGCATTCAGCGACTTCCACGGCACCGGCGCCAACCCGGCGGCCAACGCGGCGCTGTCCGACTCGGCCTACGTGTCCAACCGCTTCCGCGTGGTGCAGACGCGCCGTCACATCTGAGCGGTGGACCGGACATGACCTACCAAGACATCCAATTCGAACTGGCCGACGGCATCGCCCGCCTGACGCTGAACCGCCCGGACAAGCTCAACAGCTTCACCGCCAACATGCACGCTGAAGTGGCGGATGCGCTGACCCGCGTCGAAACCGAGGGCGCGCGCGTGCTGGTGCTGACCGGCGCCGGCCGTGGCTTCTGCGCCGGCCAGGACCTGAGCGAGCGCAAGCCGGCGCCCGACGGCACGCCGCCCGACCTGGGCGAGACTGTCGACAAGTTCTACGCGCCGCTGGTGCGGCGCCTGAACGCGCTGCCGATGCCGGTGGTGGTCGGGGTCAACGGCGTGGCGGCGGGGGCGGGCGCCAACCTCGCATTCGCCGGCGACATCGTCATCGCCAAGGAATCGGCCAATTTCATCCAGTCGTTCTGCAAGCTGGGGCTGATTCCCGACACGGGCGGCACCTTCGTGCTGCCGCGCCTGGTGGGCCGCGCCCGCGCCATGGGGCTGGCGATGCTGGGCGACAAGCTCAGCGCGCGCCAGGCCGAGGCCTGGGGCCTGATCTGGCAATGCGTGGCCGACGACGCGTTCGGTGCGGCGCTGGAGAGCCTGGCGCAGCACTTCTCGCGCGCGCCGACCAAGGGCCTGGCCTTCACCAAGCGCGCCTTGCAGGCCAGCCTGGGCAATGACCTGGCGACCCAACTGGACCTGGAGCGCGACATGATGCGCGAACTGGGCCGCAGCGCCGACTACGCCGAAGGCGTGGCCGCGTTCCTGGGCAAGCGCGAACCGCGGTTCAAGGGGCAATGATGAGCAGCACGCACGTTCCGCCCGTCGAGGCGCCGACCGACCCGCAGGAACTGGCGCAGGCCGTGGGCACGGTGATGTATGCCGGCGATGCGGCCTCGCAGGGCCTGGACATGAAGGTCGAGGAAATGGCGCCCGGCTATGCGCGCCTGACCATGCGGGTGCGTCCCGACATGCTCAACGGCCACAAGACCTGCCATGGCGGCTTCATCTTCGCGCTGGCCGACAGCGCCTTCGCCTTTTCCTGCAACTCGCGCAACGTCAGCACCGTGGCGTCGGGCTGCACCATCGATTACCTGGCCCCCGGCTTCGAGGGCGACCTGCTGACCGCGGTGGCGCAGGAGCGCTCGCTGGCCGGGCGCACCGGGGTGTACGACGTGACGGTCACCAACCAGGATGGCCGCAACGTCGCCCTGTTCCGGGGCCGGTCCTATCGCATCAAGGGGCAGATCGTCGGCACGCCGGCCGAGGCTTGAACGCGTCAACCAACCAGAGACAAGACCTCCGGCCGAGGCGGGCGCGCGGCGCGCCCCCCGGATCGGAGGATGCATTCCAGGAGAGAGATAACCATGTCCAACACCATGAGCAAGCCGGGGCTGGACCCCATCGAGCATGCCAGCCAGGATGAGCTGCGCGCGCTGCAGCTCGAGCGCCTGAAATGGTCGCTCAAGCACGCCTACGAGAACGTGCCGCACTACAAGAAGGCGTTTGACGAGATCGGCGTGCATCCGGACGACCTGAAGCAGCTGTCCGACATTTCGAAGTTCCCGTTCACCACCAAGAAGGAACTGCGCGAGAACTATCCGTTCGGCATGTTCGCGGTGCCGCGCGAGCGCATCTCGCGCATCCATGCTTCCAGCGGCACGACAGGCAAGCCGACCGTGGTGGGCTACACCAAGGGCGACCTGGACAACTGGGCCAACCTGGTGGCGCGCTCGATCCGCGCGGCCGGCGGCAAGCCCGGCGACACGGTGCACGTGGCCTATGGCTACGGCCTGTTCACGGGCGGCCTGGGCGCGCATTACGGCGCCGAACGCCTGGGTTGCACCGTCATCCCGATGTCAGGCGGGCAAACCGAAAAGCAGGTGCAACTGATCAACGATTTCCGTCCGGACATCATCATGGTCACGCCCTCCTATTTCTGCAATATTCTGGAGGAGCAGCGCCGCCAGGGGATTGATCCGCGTCAAAGTTCGCTGCGCATCGGCATCTTCGGCGCCGAGCCCTGGACCGGGCAGATGCGCGCCGACATCGAGGCCGAGGCAGGCATCGATGCGGTTGACATCTACGGCCTGTCCGAAGTGATGGGCCCGGGCGTGGCCAGCGAGTGCGTCGAGACCAAGGACGGTCCGGTGGTGTGGGAAGACCACTTCTACGCCGAGATCATCAATCCGGACACGGGCGAGCCCGTGGCGGACGGCGAGCCGGGCGAACTGGTGTTCACTTCGCTCACGAAGGAAGCGATGCCCATCATTCGCTACCGCACCCGCGACCTGACCCGCCTGCTGCCGCCCACCGCGCGCAGCATGCGCCGCATCGGCAAGATCACCGGCCGCAGCGACGACATGCTGATCGTGCGTGGCGTGAACATGTTCCCGACCCAGGTCGAGGAACTGGTGCTCAAGATCGCGCAACTGGCGCCGCACTACCAACTGGTGCTGTCGCGCACCGGCAACATGGACGAGCTCGAGATTCTGACCGAAGTGCGGGCCGAGTTCTCGACGCTGTCGGAGGCCGAGCGCGCCGCGCTGGGCAAGCAGTTGCAGCACGCGGTCAAGACGCACATCGGCGTCAGCGCCCGCATCCAGGTGTCGGACGCCGGCCACGTCGAGCGCACGCTGACCGGCAAGGCCCGTCGCGTGATCGATAAGCGTCCGAAGGGCTGAGCCTGCACGCCGCGTGGCGATCGCCATGCGGCGCGGGACGCAAAAAAAGCAGCCCTGGGCTGCTTTTCCATTGGGAGGGGCGCCAGGGCCTGCCTAGCGCGCCACGGCACGCACGATATGTCGGTACCAGAAGTGCAGCAGGGTGGCCGACAGCGCCAGCCCCACCATGGCCATCAGCCACATGCTGCCCGCGCCCTGGGGCGAGCCGGGCACCAGAATCCCGCGCAATCCGTCCAGGCCACCGCGGCCGGGACCGAAACCGAACCACCAGCCGCCGACCAGGCCGACCCCGGCCAGCGCCACGGTCTGCAACAGTAGCGGCACGACCGCCACTTTGTAGGCGCGCAGCAGGTACGAGTTGATGCACTGCATCGAATCGAACAGATGGAACAGGGGCAGCATCGCCAGCAGGGTGGTCGCCACGGCCGCCACTTGCGGGTTGTCGGTGTAGGCCGCCAGGATCAGCGGGCGGCCGGCCAGCAGAATAACCGCGGTCAGCAGCGCGCCCATCAGGCCCAGCGCCAGGCCGGCCATGCCGGTGCGATGGGCGTGCGCCAGGTTGCCGGCGCCGATCGCCTGCGCGGTCAGGGCGGCGGTGGCCACGCCCAGCGCCATCGGCATCATGTAGCAGAGCGCGGCCAGATTCGACATGATCTGATGGCCGCCGGTCACGAAGGTGCCTTCGCGCGCCACCAGCAGCGCCATGAACGTGAATGCCGAGACTTCGACCAGATAGGAAGCGCCCATGGGAATGCCCAGCCGCAGCAGCTCTTTCAGCGTCTTCCAGTCGGGGCGGCCGACATGCAGGTGGAAACGGAGGTAGTAGCGGTCATGGGTGATCACCCACAAGCCAAGCCCCAAGCTCATCCATGAGACTACGGCGGTCGCCAGACCGGCGCCGGTGGCGCCCATTGCAGGCAGGCCCAGGCTGCCGTAGATGAACAGCCAATTGAAGAAGGCCTTGAAGCCGATGGCGGTCAGGTTGATCGCCATCACCAGCTTGGGCCGCGAGACCGAGGTGCCGAGTGCGTAGATGGTGCGGAACACCAGCGCCGCCGGCAGCGCCAGGGTCAGCGCCCGCAGGTAGGCGGCGATGCGCTCGCGCACGCCCGGATCGACGTTGCCGGACATCGACAGCCAGAAGTCGGGAAACAGCATCAGCACGGCGCCCACCAGCGACAGGCCCAGCGCCAGCCAGACACCCTGGCCCCAACTGCGTCCCACCTCAAGGTTGTTGCCGGCGCCGAAGTGCTGCGCCAGGATCGGGATCAGGGCGTGAACCACGCCCATCAATCCGACGAAAATGGTGATGTAGATGGAGGCCGACAGCGCCATCGCCGCCAGGTCGGTGGCGCTGGCGTGGCCGGTCATGGCCGTGTCCAGCACGCCGAACGAGATCCCCGCCCACTGGCTGACCAGCACTGGCCAGGCCTGCCGGGCGATGCCGCGCAGGGTGGCGCCGAAGCTGGGCGCCGCCGGGTGGACGGGGGTCATCGGGTGGGGCCGACGCGCAACAGGCGGAACACTTCCTGCCGATCTGCTCGGCGCCCGCCCTGCCACAGCACGGCGGCGCCGTCGCTGTAGGCAGCGGTATTGTCGCGCAGGCTCTGGTTGGTAGTCTGCTGCAGCACCAGCGTGCACTTCGAGTCGAAGGTGAACGTCAGGTTGTTGAAGATCAGGAACGAGGCGCGCTGGCCGCTGCCCAGGCTCAGGCCGCGCACGCATTCGCCCGGCCGGATGTTCTGTTCGATTGCTTGCGCCAGTTCGCCGGATACCGTGCGGTAGCTGCGGGCGTAGTCGACCGCCGGCTGCCACAGCAGCACCAGCAGGATCCAGGTGACGGTCAGGCCGCCGGCCGACAGCACGGTGCCGCGCCACAGCGCCTGGGGTTTGACCCGCAGGCGCCAGACCACCAGCGCGATCCAGCCGATGGTGAATGCCACGGCCAGGGCGAAGGCGGTCCAGGAGATGACGGGTTCATAGCCGGTGGTCTGGCGGCCGATATTGCGGGAGATCTGGGCCGGCCAGTGGAAATGCAGGGCGATCCAGCCCAGCCAGGCGGTCGCGGCCGTCAGCGAAAAACACATCACCGCGAACCAGTCCAGCGTATTGACCACGCCGCGGCGCAGGGTCGGCAGCGAGAAGGCGCCCAGCACGGCGCATGGCACGGCCATCAGCACGTATTCGGAATCGCTTGCTTCATCCAGACCGAACAATATCAGTGTGGCGCACACCAGTAGCGTCAGCGGCAGCCAGATGTGCGGCGCATAGATCCAGGCGCGCCAGCGCCAGATCGCCAGCAGCGCCAGCGGCCAGGTGGGCCACAGGTACCACGGCAGGTCGCGCAGGGTGCGGCCGATGTCATGCCATGGCGGAATGGCGAAAGACGACAGGTTCCAGCTTTTCCAGTTGCGGATCCAGTATTCGCTGCTGTGGCTTGCCGGGATCCACCACGCCAGGATCAGGCCGGCGGCGAGCAGGACTGCCCATGGCAGCCAACGCTTGCATTTCCAGAGAGGGCCGCGCGGATAGAAGGCGAGCAGGGCGGCGATCATGATCGGCAGGGCGCCGACCCAGCCGCGCGTCAGGAAGCTGGCGGCCAGCGCGATGCCCAGGGTCGTCGAGCCGGTGACGGGGCGATCAACGCTGCGCGCCAGCGAATAGAAAGCCAGTGCCTGGCAGGCCATGATGGCCGGCACGACCGTGGTCTCATGGGTGCGCTGCAGGATACCGACCGTGGCCAGCAGCAACAGCAACGCGGCGTCGGCCAGCATCCGGCCGTAGTCGCGCGGTTCCGGTTCGCCGCCGAAGGGCAGCGCCAGCGGCTGTGCCTCGGCGCGGCGGCCGAGCAGATAGGTGCCGTACCAGACGCTCATCGCCGTGATGCCGAACCACAGCAGGTTGGGCAGGCGGCCGGCAGTGATGTCGCCGATAAAAGGGCCGAACAGCCAGATGCAGATTGCGCCGATCCAGGTGATCAGCGGACCTTCCTCGGCATGCGCCAGGTGCCCCACCTGCGGCAGCAGCCAGGTGATGCCGCCCTCGCGAATGGCGGTGATCATCGTCGCCAGGCCCACCGCGTCGTCGGTTTTCCACGGGTCGCGCATGAACAGGCCGGCGACGATGTACGCCAGCGCCAGCCCAAGCAAGATCAGCCTGGGCAGTTTCGCGGTGGCCACGGACGTCAGCCGGGCCGGAGTGGAAATGGAAAGTGGGGACACGGGCGTTAATGTAACCGAGAGATTGGGAAGCGCCAGTCCCCGGTGGCTCGACGAGCAGGGTCAGGGGAAAAAAAAGCAGCCCGGAGGCTGCCTTTTTGCTGTGACTCCCGTAGGAGCAACAGGATCAGGAAGCGGACTTGACCGTGCCAGCGGTGCGGGCGAAACGGGCGCGGAATTTTTCCACGCGGCCGGTTTCGACGATACGCGTCTGGGCGCCCGTATAGAACGGGTGCGATTCGGAGGTCACGTCGCACTTGAAGAGCGGGTACGTCTTGCCATCGAGTTCGATGGTTTCGCGCGTCTGGACGGTCGAGCGGGTAACGAACTTGCTGCCCGTTTGCAGATCGGCGAAGACGACTTCGCGGTATTCGGGGTGAATGCCTTCTTTCATGGTGCTTTCCTAGGACTCCCCAGGGAGTCATGTCAAAAGTTAGGGTCGCCAGCACGAACCGCTTTCAGGCGTTCTTGCCACGTATCCAAAAAGTAACTGTGCATTCTAGCATGGGAATGACCTGCCGGGCCAGGCCGATCCGGGTAATCGGGTCCGGACCGGCCATCGGGGACGGGTCAGAGATCCGTGCGCAGTTTCCAGATTTCCGGAAACAGCACGACTTCCAGCATGCGCCGCAGGTAATCCACGCCCGAGGTGCCGCCGGTGCCGCGTTTGAAGCCGATCACGCGCTCTACCGTGGTGACGTGGCGGAAACGCCACAGCCGGAAGGCGTCTTCCAGGTCTGTGAGCTTTTCGCCCAGTTGGTACAGGTCCCAGTAGCGGTCGGGATCGCGATACACCGTCAGCCAGGCTTGCTCGACCCCTTCGGACGCCTGATAGGGCTGGGTCCAGTCGCGCTCCAGGCGGTCGGCCGGCACCGTCACGCCGTGGCGCGCCAGCAGGCGCAGCGATTCGTCGTACAGCGACGGCGCCTCGTAGGCGCGCTGCACCTGCGCCAGCAGGTCGGCGCGATGCGCGTGCGGCTTGAGCATGGCGGCGTTCTTGTTACCCAGCAGGAATTCGATCTGGCGGTACTGGTAGCTCTGGAAGCCGCTGGAGCGCGCCAGGTAGGGGCGCAGGGCGGAGTATTCGGGAGGCGTCATGGTGGCCAGCACATCCCAGGCATGGACCAGTTGCTCCATGATCTTGCTGACCCGGGCCAGCATCTTGAAAGCGGGCTGGGGACGGTCGGCGGCCAGGTTGGCGATGGCGCCGCGCAGTTCATGCAGCATCAGCTTCATCCAGAGTTCGCTGGTCTGGTGCTGGACGATGAACAGCATCTCGTTGTGCTCGGGCGACAGCGGGTGCTGCGCGCCCAGCAGTTCGTCCAGATGCAGGTAATCACCGTAGGTCATCTCGCGCGTGAAATCCAGTTGCGCTTTTTCCTGGTGGACGATGTCTTCGGGGCGTTGGGCTTGGCTCATGCCAGGTCTCCCTGGCAGGGCGGGGCGGCGCGGCGGGCAGAGGCGGGCCGGCTGCGCCAGCCGGAAAATGGCGGGCAGGCGCTGGCGGGCGCCATGCGCGGGTCGGATAGTGTGTTCATGGTTGTGCTTCTTCGAATGGGGCGGCGGGCCGGCACGATCTGCGCGCCATAGCCCCGCCGGCCCGTGGCCGGGGGGTCAGCCCAGTTCGCGCAGGACCGCGCGCACCGGGCTGGCGTCAGCCTGGATCAAAGCCAGCGGCAGAGCGATCAGCTCGTAGTCGCCCTCCGGCACGTCATCGAGCACCAGGTTCTCCAGTACCCGCATGTCGTGCCGCAGGATGGTGTGATGGCTGTCCAGGGTCTTGCTGGACGCGGGGTCGATGCTTGGGGTATCCAGCCCGATCAGCATGACGCCGCGTTCGGCCAGCCATTCGATGGTCTGTGGCGCGTACGCCGAGAAATCGTCCGTCCACCAGTCCTGTGCGGCATGCTTGGCGGTGCGCACCAGGATGCGCGGCGGCAGCCTGTCGGCGGCGTGGAGCAGATGCTCGGGGGTGATCAGTGGGCCGCAGTCGATGGCGTGGATGACGCGGCAGGGGCCCAGGAAGGGTTCGAGCGAGACCGCGCCGATGGCGGCGGCGCCGTTCTGGTAGTGCAGCGGGGCGTCGGCATGTGCGCCCACGTGCGGCGACAGCGTGATTTCGCTGACGTTGACCGGACAGCCGGGCGCGAGCGACCACTTCCATTCCTGGCGATACGGGGTATCGCCGGGAAACACGGGCGAGGCCGTGGAGACGGGAGGGGAGATATCCCACAGGCGTTTCATGGCAGGCGCGGGGTCGCGGGAATGGAATCGGGCAAGCGAAGACGAATTAGGTTAAGCCTAAAGCAATTCGGCGCCGTAGTCTAACGAATTCCCGGGGTGGACGTACCCCTCAGATGCGGCCGAGCTCCGCCATCGAGATGACCGCATCGCCGGCGACGATCAGGTGGTCGACCAGGGCCACGTCCACCAGCGCCAGCGCCTGCTTCAGGTGGCGGGTGAATGCCTGGTCGGCGGCGCTGGGTTCGGCCAGCCCGGAAGGGTGGTTGTGGGCCACGATCAGCGCGGCGGCGTGGTGCCGCAGGGCCTCGCGCACCACTTCGCGGGGATAGACCGAGGCCTGCGACAGGGTGCCGCGCGCCAGTTCACCGCTGGCGATCAGCCGCAATTGGCTGTCCAGGTACAGGGCGATGCAGTGTTCGACCTGCCGATGGGCCAGCGTGACCCGGCAATACTGTTTTACCCGGGACGGGTGGTCGAGCGTGCTGTCGCGGGCCAGTTCCTCTTCGGCCGCGCGCTTGGCCATTTCCAGGATCGCCGCCAGGGCGCAGGCCTTGGCGGTGCCCAGCCCCGGCACCACCAGCAGCTCTTCGGGCGTGGCGCCTAGCAACCCGCGCAGGCCGCGGAAGCGGTCCAGCAATTGGCAGGACAGGTCGAGCACGTTCAGGCCCGGCACCCCCGTGCGCAGCGCGATGGCAAGCAGCTCGGCATTTTGTAACGCCGAGGCGCCCAGGCGCAGCAGGCGCTCCCGGGGACGGTCGGATTGGGGCACCCGCGCAGACAATTTCATAAGAGGCTCTAAAATCGGGGTTTACTTACTGTCTGAATACGGTGGCAGATCTTGAGCATCGCCTCTAACGAAGTGAACGTTTTGGTCCGTGCGGACTCCTACCTGACGCTGAATTACCGCATCACCCTGGCTTCCGGCCCGGGCGAGGGGTCGGTATTCACCGATACCTTCGACGGCCGTCCAGCGACGTTGCAGATGGGGAGCGGCCAATGGGCGCCGGGCCTGGAAGCCGCCCTGCTGGGCAAGGCCGAGGGCGACTGCTTCAGCGTCATCCTGGAGCCGGCCGACGCCTACGGCGAGCGCAATCCCGAGCTGATCCAGCGGGTCACGCGCAAGATGCTGGCCGAGCATGCCGGCGCGGATGCCACGTTCGAGCCGGGTGACCTGGTCGAATTCGCCGCCCCCAATGGCGGGCGCTATTCGGGCGTCCTGAAGGAAATCAACGAGGAATCGGCCTTGTTCGATTTCAACCACCCGCTTGCGGGCGTCCGTTTGCAAGTCGACGTGGCGCTGCTGGGAGTCCTCTGATGAGCCAGGCCGTTCCCGTCACCGCCGCCGATGCCGAGGTGCTGCTGGCGCAGCCGCGCGGTTTCTGTGCCGGCGTCGATCGCGCCATCGACATTGTCGAACGCGCGCTCGAACTGCATGGCGCGCCGATCTACGTGCGCCATGAAATCGTCCACAATCGCTACGTTGTCGAGGACCTGCGCGCCAAGGGCGCCATCTTCATCGACGAGCTGGACGACGCGCCCACCGGCGCCATCGTGGTGTTTTCGGCCCATGGGGTGTCCAAGGCGGTGCGGGCCGAGGCCGAGGCTCGCGGATTGCAGGTATTCGATGCCACCTGCCCGTTGGTGACCAAGGTGCACATCGAAGTGGCCCGTATGCGCGCGGCCGGCCGTGAGATCGTCATGATCGGCCACAAGGGCCATCCAGAGGTCGAAGGCACACTGGGCCAGGCCCAGGGTGGCATGTACCTGGTCGAGACGGTAGAAGACGTGGCCGGACTGCAAGTCGCCAATCCCGACAACCTGGCATATGTCACGCAGACGACGCTGTCGGTGGATGATGCCGCAGCGGTGTCCAAGGCGCTCAAGGCGCGTTTTCCCGGCATCGTCGAGCCCAAGAAGAGCGATATCTGCTATGCCACCCAGAACCGCCAGGACGCGGTCAAGGTGTTGGCGCCCGAGTGCGACCTGGTGCTGGTGGTGGGCAGCCCCAACAGCTCGAATTCCAACCGTTTGCGCGAAGTGGCCGACCGCAAGGGCGTGGCCTCCTACCTGGTAGACGGCGCGCACTCCATCGATCCGGCCTGGCTGGTGGGCCGCAAGCGCATCGGCGTGACCGCCGGCGCCTCGGCGCCCGAGGTTCTGGTGCAGCAGGTGATCGCGCGGGTCAAGGAGCTGGGCGCGGTGTCGGTGCGCACCATGCCGGGCCTGGAAGAGAACGTGGCGTTCCCGTTGCCCAAGGGCCTGTCGCGCAAGGTGGCGCAGACCGAATCGCTGGAATAGGCGCGGCGGACGCCGCGCGGAACGAGAATCGAGGAGACTCCATGCAGTTGTACAGCTATTTCCGTAGTTCGGCCGCGTATCGCGTGCGCATCGCGTTGAACATCAAGGGCCTGCCGTATGAATACCTGGCCGTGCATCTGTTGAAGGAAGGCGGCCAGCAGCTGTCGGCCGACTACCGCAAGGTCAATCCGACGGCGCTGGTTCCGACGCTGGTGGATGGCGAGGCCGTCATCGGCCAGTCGCTGGCGATCATCGAGTACCTGGAGGAAACGCATCCGCAGGCGCCGCTGCTGCCTGCCGACGCGATCGGCCGCGCGCGGGTGCGCGACCTGGCGCTGGGCATCGCCTGCGATACCCATCCCTTGAACAACCTGCGCGTGCTGAAGTACCTGAAACACACGTTGGGGGTGGACGAGGCCGCCAAGACGGCCTGGTACCAGCACTGGGTGCGCCAGGGGCTGGAAGCCCTGGAGGCGCAACTGGCCGGTTCGCCCGCCACCGGCCAGTTCTGCCATGGCGACACCCCCACCATGGCAGACCTGTGCCTGGTGCCGCAGGTGGCCAACGCGCGTCGCTTCGACTGCGACCTGAGTGCCATGCCCACCGTGCTGCGCATCGACGCCGCCTGCCGCGAATTGCCGGCCTTCGATGCGGCCGCGCCGGGCAGGCAGCCCGACGCGGAATGAAACGCGTACCGGCCGGGGCAGTCCCGGCC